>JAKCDN010000297.1 GCA_021841795.1 Acidobacteriota bacterium
GTTCATCGCGGACCTGGCGGTGGCGACGGGCGCGGGACAGATCAAGACCGGATCGGCGAGCCGGACGGACCGCATCGCGAAGTACAACCAACTGCTGCGCATCGAAGAGGAGCTGAGCTCGGGCGCAGTGTATCTCGGTCTCGAGAGCCTGAACTGCGGCGAGTAAAGCGGGCTGCCGACAGGAAAAAAAGAAGGCGGAGGCGCAGAGCTTCCGCCTTCATTTTTTTGCCGGCGCGGGCAGGGCGAGGCGCGCAGTGCACGAAGAGTTGCAGCGGGAGGAAATTGGCCGCGACGGCGAACGCAGGAGGCCCTACACTAAGACTGATGCGTTTTCTGGTAGCACTCCTGCTTTTCTTTTGTTTGTTGCCTGCAACCGGCGAAACCGCGCCGCAGATTCAGCTCCGCGATCTGAAGGAAGCCGCGGCCCTGGGGAACGAACTCTACGCCAACTCGCGCGCGACGGGGCTGGTTCTTGTGGTGGTGCGCGGGAAGGAAGTTTTCTTTCGCGGCTACGGCGAGACGGCGCCGGGATCGCATAGCGCGCCCACGGAGGATTCCGTGGTTCGCCTGTGCTCGCTGACGAAGACATTTACGACGGACATGCTGGCGCGGCTGGCGGCGAGCGGGGTGGTGCGGCTGAACGAGCCGCTGGCGAATCTGGCTCCGCCGGGAATGACGGCGCCGGAGCTGGGCGCGCCCATTACGCTGGAGAATCTGGCGACGCACACGGCGGGCCTCGAACGCGAGATCGGGACGGCGCCACGGCGGACACCGCACTTTACGTATCCCGACTTCGAGACGCGGTGGAACTGGCTCCAGCACACGCAACTGCTGTATACGCCGGGGACGCAGGCGCTGTACTCGAACGTGGGCTTCGATCTGCTGAGCGACGCGCTGGCGGATGCGACCAAAACGCCGTATCCAACGCTGCTGGAGCAGCGCACGCTGGAACCGCTGCGGATGTGGCAGACGACCTTTTATCCGAGCGCGGAGCAGTGCGCGCGCCTGCTGCGAGGCTCACTGAACGAGGGGCCGTGCACGGCGACCGATAACACGATGGGCAGCAGCGGGCTCTACTCCACGCCGGAGGACATGGCGCATTGGCTGCGCCATCTGCTGGACGAGGGAGCGCCAGCGCAGACGGCGCAGACGACCGGAGCGGAGGCGGTGTACCTGCTGCCATCGAGCCTGAAGCGGCAGTATGGCCTGAGCCATGCGGGCCAGCCGAGCGGGATCGGGCTGGCGTGGATGCATCTGGGCGCGACCGGGGATCTTTCGCACCTGATCGAGAAGACGGGCGGGGGCGCGGGCTTCATCACATATATTGCGATCCATCCGGCGAGCCATACGGCGCTGTTTGTTGGCATTACGGAAGGACGGTACGGCTGGAGACCTGGATTCAACCTGTTCAAGGCGTCGAACAACGGCCTGCTGGCGCTGGCGGGATTGCCCCCGCTGCCGGAGACCTCAAGAAGCCGGGCGGCGGCGCGGCGCATGACCCACACGGCGCGGCTGGTACGAGTGAAGAAGCGGCACCGGGCAACGCAGCCCGCTCACGGGACGCAGCAGGGGAGCGCAGGCCAGTAGACAGCGGCGCAAAGGGGAAGGTTCCGGCGCAAAGGACGGGCCAGGGCCGACACTTCCCTGCCCCGGACGCGGTGAACGCGCGGGGGAACTGCCCGGCCGGCGGCGGGCGGCGCGGCCCCGCAATTCGATTCACCGTACAATAGAAGAGAGCGAAGATCGAGCCGTTCCCGCAGCGGGAGCGCGCGGGCTTGAGGACGCGCGTGGAGTTGCGACCGCCGGGATGGCGCGAGAGCCTGAGCGACCGGCACAATTTTATCCTGGAGACTTCCCCGATGCGGCGTGTGTATTGCGATGCGAATGCCACGACGCCTCTTGCGCCCGAGGTGCTGGAGGCGATGCGTCCGTACCTGATGGAGGAGTCCGGGAACGCATCGTCGATCCACCTGGAGGGCCAGCGGGCGCGTAAGGCCGTGGAGCAGGCGCGGGAGACGCTGGCAGGATTCTTCAAGTGCCGTGAGGCCGAGGTGGTGTTCAACTCCGGCGGGACGGAGGGAGATAACACGGCGATCTTCGGGCTGGTGCGGGCGGGCGACCACCTGATCACGACGGCGATCGAGCACTCGGCGGTGATGCGCGCGGCGGACCGGGTGGCGGAGCGGGGCGCGGAGGTGACCTTTGTTGCGCCGAGGCCGGATGGACGGATTGAGCCGGAGGAGATCCGGCGGGCGCTGCGTCCGACGACCAAGCTGATCAGCGTGATGCTGGCGAATAACGAGACGGGAGTGCTGCAACCGGTGGAAGAGATCGGCCGCATAGCCGCAGAGGCCGGGGCGTATTTCCATATCGACGCGGTGCAGGGCGCGGGGAAGGTCGGGTTCGACGTGCGGCGGTTTGGATGCCATCTGTGCGCGATCAGCGCGCACAAGATTCACGGGCCGAAGGGCGTGGGCGCGATGTATGTGCGGCGGGGCACGCCGCTGGAGCCGCTGCTGGTGGGCGGAAGCCATGAGCGCAGGCAGCGGGCGGGGACGGAGAACGTGCCCGGCATTGTGGGCCTGGGCAAGGCGGCGGAAGTGGCGATGGAGGCCCTGACCGATGGCACGATGGAACGGCTGGCAGCGCTGCGCGACCGGCTGGAGACAGGAATTCTGGAGATTGCGGGGACGGCCGTGAACGGAGCGGGCGCGCCGCGGGTGGCGAATACAACGAATCTCCGTTTCGACCGCCTGGAGGGCGAGGCGCTGGTGATTGCGCTGGACCTGAAAGGGGTGGCGGTGAGCGGAGGGTCGGCGTGCCACTCGGGATCGACGGAGCCGAGCCACGTGCTGCTGGCGATGGGACTGAACAAGCGGGCGGCGCGGGCGAGTTTGCGCTTCAGCCTGCTGAGGACGGCGAGCGATGAGGACGTGGAACAGGTGCTGCGGGTGACGCCGCAGGCGGTCAAGCACCTGCGGGCGCTGGCGCCGGAAGAGGCAGCGGTCTCCGCCGAGGATGAGAGCGCATGCCGGTACGGGCAGTGATCACAGGAGAGGATGCACTCGGGAATCAAGGAAATTGATGACGGAACAAACTTCAATTGCGGTGGCAATGTCGGGCGGGGTGGACTCCTCGACGGCAGCGGCGATGCTTGCGCAGGCGGGCGAGAATGTGGTGGGGCTGACGCTGCACCTGTGGGATCAGACGCGGCTGGCGGGGCGGCACGGGATTCCGGACGCGCCGAAGGCGGGCCGGTGCTGCTCGATTGACGATGTGTACGACGCGCGGCGTGTGGCCGAGCAACTGGGGATTCCGTATTACGTGGTGAACCAGGAGGAGCGGTTCGAGCGGGACGTGGTGCGGCCGTTCGTGGAAGAGTACCTGGCCGGGCGGACGCCGATTCCCTGCTCCCTGTGCAACAACCATCTGAAGTTCGACCAGCTTCTGAAGACGGCGCGGAGCATTGGCGCGGAGCGGATCGCTACAGGACACTACGCGGTGAACGAGTACGACGAGCGACGGGGCCGGTGGATCCTGAAGCGCCCCGCGGACCTGGCCAAGGACCAGACCTATTTCCTGTTCGGGCTGACGCAGGAGCAGTTGTCGCGGACGGTGTTTCCGCTGGGGCGCATGACCAAGCCGGAGGTGCGGGAGCGGGCGCGGCAGCACGGGCTGCGGCTGGCGGAGAAGCCGGATTCGCAGGAGATCTGCTTTATTCCGGGCGGAGATTACAAGCGTTTTTTGACGGCGTACCTGGAGGAACAGGGCGAGGCGAAGCCGGAGCTGGCGGGGGATCTGGTGGCATCGAGCGGCGAAGTGATCGGCCGGCACGAGGGCATCTTCAACTTCACGGTGGGGCAGCGCAAGGGGCTGGGAGTGGCGTCGCCTTCGCCGCTTTACGTGCTGAACATCGATCCGGCGGGACATCGGGTGACGGTGGGCGCAGAGGCGGAGCTGGCCACAGAGACGCTGAGCGCGCGCGGGATGAACTGGATCAGCATCGCGGAGCTGAAGGAGCCGATGCGGGTGCGGGCAAAGATCCGGCACCGGCACGAGCCAGCGTGGGCCACGCTGGAGCCGGCGGGCGCGGGCGAGTGCCGGGCGCGGTTCGACGAGCCGCAACGCGCGGTGACGCCGGGACAGGCGGCGGTGTTCTATGACGGCGACGAGGTGGTGGGCGGCGGCTGGATCCACAGCGGCGCTTCCGCG
>JAKCDN010000298.1 GCA_021841795.1 Acidobacteriota bacterium
ATGCCGGGGCATTTTGGAACCGACCAGGTGACGGTGCGCAATCTGCGTATTCGCGGCATCGACCTCGACGAGAATCTGCTGATGGTCGAAGGCGCTGTGCCGGGTCCGCGGGATGGGTATGTGCTTATCGCCAAGGCCAAGGCGCCGCCGCGTGAGCGTCGCGGTTTTGCTGGATCGACCACGGTTGACCCGCTGAAGGCTTCGAAGAAGGCGACCAAGAAGAAGTGACGGGCCGGCGTTCCGTAGCCGGTGTGTCGGGAAGATTGAGATGGATGGCATTGCGGCCGATGTAGTCTCTGGCCGCAGGCTCAGGAAGAACACGATGGCAAAAGTAGATGTAGTTGACTTAAGCGGCAAGAAGGTGGGCTCGGTGGAGCTGGCCGACGCGGTCTTTGCGCCGGAGCAGGTGAACGAGGCCCTCTTGTGGGAGGCGGTAAAGCACTATCGCGCCTCGCTGCGCCAGGGCACCCACGCCACCAAAAACCGCAAGCTGGTTGCCGGATCGGGCAAGAAGCTCTGGAAGCAGAAGGGCACCGGCCGCGCGCGTGTCGGCTCGGTCCGCTCTCCCCTGTGGCGTCATGGCGGCACCGTACACGGGCCCCAGCCCCGCAGCTATGAGTACCCCTTTCCGCGCAAGAAGCTGCTGGGCGCGCTGCGCTCCGCGCTGGCAGCCAAGCTCGCTGACGGCAAACTGACCGTCGTCGACTCGCTTGAGATCAAGGAAGGCAAGACCAAGCTCTATCGCGAGGCTCTGAACCGTCTCGACGCCAAGCGCACCACGCTGATCGTCGAAAACGGCAAAACCCTCACCGAGTCGCTTGTGCGCGGCGCGCGCAACCTCGCCGGCGTGGAACTGGTGCTGAATAACGAGGTCCACCCCTACGATCTGCTGCGCTATGAGCGCGCGATCTTCTCGAAGGCCGCCATCGAGCAGTTGGCGGAGGCTCTCGTGAAGTCGGTCTCCAGGCGCAAGGCTGCCGAGAAGGAGGCTGCGTAATGCCGACACTCTATACCGCCATCCGCCGCCCGGTCATCACCGAAAAGGGGCTGGGCGTCAAGGAGACCGAAGGGACGCTGGTCTTTGAAGTTGCTCCCGAGGCCACCAAGAACGAAGTCAAGCAGGCCGTCGAAGCCCTCTTCAAGGTCAAGGTGGCCACGGTGCGCACGGCGAACTTTGCCGGCAAGGAGCGCCGCCGCGGACGCTTTGCGGGCTATAAGCCGGACTGGAAGAAGGCCTACGTGAAGCTCAAGGCCGGCGAGAAGATGCCGGAGTATGTAGGCAATCTGTAAGGCAAGAGATCAGGGAGCAAGAATCGGGGGTCAAAAAACGCGTGACTGCGCAGGGCAAAGCTGAGCCCTGACCCCTGAAACCTGACAACTGTTTTTAGGAAAACGACGATGGCAATCAAGACATACAGACCGATCACGCCGACGCTGCGGTTCCAGACTTCGCTCGTGACCGACGATCTGACGACGTCGACGCCGCACAAGCCGCTCCTGGTGACGCGCAAGCGCACCGGCGGGCGTCGCAACTCGGGCGATCTCACGATTCGCCACCATGGCGGCGGGCACAAGCAGAAGATCCGCATCATCGACTTCAAGCGTGAGAAGTTCGGCGTTCCGGGCAAGGTGGCGACGATCGAATACGATCCCAACCGTTCGGCCCGCATCGCCCTCGTGCACTATCGCGACGGCGAGAAGCGCTACATTCTGCAGCCGGTGGGCCTCAAGGTGGGCGCAACGGTTACCTCCGGTCCCGAGGCCGATATTCTCGTGGGCAATGCGCTGCCGCTCAGGAACATTCCTGCCGGCACCACGGTGCACGCCATCGAGCTGCGCCCGGGCAAGGGCGCGCAGATGGCCCGCTCGGCCGGCGCGCAGGCGCAGCTGGTTGCCAAAGAGGGCGACTATGCTCTCCTCAAGCTGCCCTCCGGCGAAACCCGCAGGGTTCTTGTCGAGTGCATGGCGACCATCGGCCAGGTAGGCAACACCGACCACGAGAATGTCGCCATCGGCAAGGCGGGCCGCAATCGCTGGAAGGGCATCCGGCCTACCAACCGCGGCGTCACCATGAACCCGGTTGATCACCCGCATGGTGGCGGCGAAGGCAAGACTTCGGGCGGACGTCATCCGGTCACGCCCTGGGGCCAGCCCACGCGCGGCTATAAGACGCGCAACAACAAGCGTACTGACGCGATGATCGTCAGCCGCCGGGCCAAGTAAGCGCCGGTCGCCCCGGGCAGATCGCCTTCCGGGCGAACGGCAACGGAGCGGCAAGAGGATTTCATAGCAAGCTGTTGGTTCGGGCCAGGACAGGCTAAGAGCTGACGGTGAACAGCCAGGAGCTGGTTTTTATGGGACGTTCGACGAAAAAAGGGCCGTTTGTTGACGCGCACCTCATGGTAAAGATTGAGACGCTGAACCGGGCCAATGACAAGAAAGTGGTAAAGAGCTGGTCGCGGCGCTCGACGATCTTCCCCGAGTTCGTAGGCCACACCATTGCCGTGCACAACGGCAAGAAGTTTGTTCCCGTGTATGTGACCGAAAATATGGTGGGCCACAAACTGGGTGAGTTTGCGCCAACGCGCACGTTCAAGGGGCACACCGGCGGCGCCAAAAGCACCACGGAGAGCGCGGCCAAGCCGGCGTAGGCGAGCGGTTTTCGCCATCGGTCGGCAGCCTCCTGCGGGTAGGATGCAGAGGCCGGGGCGGCAAAATGGGTTTTCGGGGCGAGGCATCGGCGATCGTTCCGCACAGGCGGCTCAGAGCGAATGGCTACGGGCAGCCAGCTGGTTCTTCAGGAAGGCATGAGTATGGCAGTTCAAACAAGGGAATATCGGGCCGAGGCGAAGTTTCAGCGTGTGTCGCCGCAGAAGGCGCGGCTGGTGCTGGATCTGATTAAAGGGCGCGGAGTCCAGGAAGCGCTCGATGTGACCGCCTACGCACGGAAGCGGATTGCTCCGGTTGTGCACAAGCTGCTCACCTCGGCGATCGATAACGCCAAGTATGTTGCTGGCGAGGAAGGCCTCGATCTTGACGTGGACAATCTCTACGTCAAGCAGGCTCTGGCCAACGATGGACCGCGCCTCAAGCGCATCCGTCCCGCGCCCATGGGCCGGGCTTACCGTTACCAGCGCAGGCTGGCGCACATCGTGCTCTCCGTGGCCGAGCGTGAAGCGGCCAAGGGACTTGTGACCAAGGCTGAGGAGCCGGCAGTGGAGCCGGCGGCCAGGCCCAAGGCGGCAAAGAAGGCCGCTCCTGCCGCGGCCAAGAAGCCGGCTGCGGCAAAAAAGCCGGCAGAGAAAAAGGCAGCGCCCAAAAAGGCGGCAAAGAAGTCCGAGTAGGTACACTCGGCGCGGTGGAGGCGTTCGCCGCGCGGAAGAGGATTTGAGAGGAAAAGTATGGGGCAGAAGGTCCATCCTTACGGATTCCGGTTGGGAATCAACAAGCCGTGGCGGTCGCGCTGGTTTTCCGAGCGTGAGTACGACAAGCTCCTCGTCGAGGACGTCAAGCTGAAGGCGGAGCTGCGCGAAAAGCTGAAAGCGGCCGGCGTCAGCTCGGTCGAGATCGAGCGGCCCGGCAACAAGCTGCGCTTCCTCATCCGCACGGCTCGCCCCGGCATCATCATCGGCCGCAAGGGCGCGGAGATTGAGAAGCTCAAGACCGAGCTTGGCAAGCGCACCAGCCGCGATGTGTTCATCGACATCATCGAGGTCAATAAGCCGGAGCTCGACGCGCAGCTGGTGAGCGAGAATATCGCCCTGCAGCTGGAGAAGCGCGTGAGCTTCCGCCGGGCCATGAGGAAGAGCGTCGATTCGGCGCTGCGCTTTGGCTGCAAGGGAATCAAGGTGCGCGTGTCTGGCCGCCTGAACGGCAACGAGATCGCGCGTTCGGAGTGGTATCTTCAGGGGCGTTTGCCGCTGCACACCCTCCGCGCCGACATCGACTATGGATTTACCGAGGCCAACACCACCTATGGCGTCATCGGCGTGAAGGTGTGGATCTATCGCGGCGATATCTATGAGCAGAAGCGCCGCCAGGCTCCCGCGGTAGGCAAGAGCGTGTTTTAAGGCAGGGATGAGGGATCGGGGAATGGGAACTACGGTTCCGGACCCGGTCCGCCTTGCGCGAAGATGGTTTTACCAACGGAGCGGGTTGAGATTAGGCTGGGGCCGCGGGAGCGGACGAGGCGACGAAAAATCAGTCCCT
>JAKCDN010000299.1 GCA_021841795.1 Acidobacteriota bacterium
TAGTTCCACTCCTCACCGCCATCATTTCGGCGATTCAGCATTCTGCCACGCCTTGCGACAGATCTCGGAAACAATCGGCTGTAACGCTTTAGAATCGTCCCGTGGACATCCCCCTCGAAGTATTGCGGTCAGACGCATCCGGCGGACGCCGCGCGCGCCTTCACCTGCCGCACCAGACGGTCGAAACCCCCGTCTTCATGCCCGTCGGCACGCAGGGAACCGTCAAGGCCGTTCCCCAGGACACGCTTGAGGCCCTCGGCGCTGAGATCATCCTCGGCAACACCTATCATCTCTATCTGCGCCCAGGCCACGAGGCCATCCGCCGCATGGGCGGCCTGCACCGGTTCATCAGCTGGCCTCGGGCCATGCTTACTGACTCAGGCGGCTTCCAGGTCTTCTCTCTCAATGAACTGCGCAAGGTCAGCGACGAAGGCGTACGCTTCCGCTCTCACCTCGACGGCAGCTCGCACTTCTTCACCCCCGAACACTCAATCGACGTACAGATCGCCCTCGGCGCCGATATTTGCATGGCCTTCGACGAGTGCACGGAATATCCAGCCGACCGTCGGCGCGCCGAAGAGAGCCTGCGCCTCACCATGGCCTGGGCCCGCCGCTCGTTGCAGCACTTCCGCGCCCACCGGCGCCAGGTACCGTGGCTGGACGAGTTCGGAGGGCGGACGCAGCGCCTCTTTGGCATCGTCCAGGGTGGCATGTACCCTGACCTGCGCCGCCAGTGTGCCGAGCAACTCGTCGCAATGGATTTTGATGGTTATGCCATCGGCGGTTTAAGCGTAGGCGAGCCGCGCGAGCTGACTCTGGAAATCATCGCCGCAACCCTGCCGCTCCTGCCCAAAGACAAGCCCAGGTATGTCATGGGCGTTGGCTATCCCGACGAAATCGAGCAGTACGCCCGCATGGGCGTCGACATGATGGACTGCGTTCTGCCCACGCGCGCCGCGCGCCACGGCCTGCTCTTCACCGGCGAGGGCCGCCTCAACATCAAAAACCGCCAGTACGCCGAGGATCAGAACCCACCCGATCCTCGCTGTGATTGTCCCGTCTGCCGGCGTTACTCCCGCGCCTATCTGCGCCACCTTATGCAGTCCAGCGAGGCGCTCTCCGGCACCCTCAACACCATCCATAATTTGGCGTTCTACCTCGGGATCATGCGGCGGGTCCGCGCGGAACTGGAAGCCGGTAGCTGACAGTAGCCGGCAAGCGGCAAAAGCTGCCTGCCGTCCGCTGTCCTCACATTGCCGCTGCGCCCAGCAACTGCTTCAGCGCCGCCACGTACTCCGACAATGCCGCGCGGCCGTTCTGCGTGATGCGATAAAGGGACTGCGGCTTGCGCATCACAAACTTTTTTTCGACAGAGATGTAGCCGGCCTCTTCGAGCTTCATCAACTGCGCGCCCAGGTTCCCGTCCGTCGCCCCGGTCTTCGCGCGCAGCCAGGTAAACTCCGCCTCGTCGACCCCGGCAAGCAGCGAGAGCAGCGCCAGCCGCAGCTTGCCGTGAATCACAGGATTCAACTCCGGCAGCTCAGGCCCCTCGCCCATCTCAGGCATGGACCACCCCGCTCCGCCGGCGCCGCGACTCGCAAACCATCGCGTAAATGCCGAAGACAATCTGGCACAGGAAGATCGCAGCCAGAAATCCAACGCTCGTCGCTTGATCCGATCCAAAGCTGGCGATCACCGTAGAGATCAGCCATACCATCGCGCACACGTACTGCGCCTTCCACCTGAGCATGATCGCCGAGGCCAGATTGACCATTCCCAGCATTGCCCCGAACGCCGCAACGAACACGTGCGTCTCGTACCGCCCGGCGAACGAGAGCGAAAACAACAAAATCGAGATTGAGATTCCCATCGCCCTCCACACTCCGCCTACGGCACGGCTCAGCGTCGTCGCCGGTTGGCCCTTCGTCATGCGCGAGGCGCCAATCGCCGTAATCAGCGCTGCGGCAGTCATCGTCGCCGGCCACGCCAGGTTGCTTTTGCCCAGCGATGCCCATGCCGTCGCCACATAATAGGCCACGCCCCACAGCACAAGCGACCATCCCCAGCGCGCCGTCCTCTGCCGCCCTTCGGCCATCATGTTCTCAATCAGCCTCACCCGCTCCGCAAGATCCTTGTTATCCATTTCATCCGTCATCGCATGCTCCTTTGCCGAGTCTGGATCCAGAAATCCTATTTACAGAGTACTCTATATTAGAGAGTAATGCCTGTCAAGATAAATTCTCCGCTCCACCGCGCTGTCGCCTTTCAGCGTTTATCTGCATCAAGCTCCCTGTTCACGCGCTCCAGAACGCCCTGCCAGTCCCCCGCAGTCCGCTGTCGGAAGAGCCGCGCCGACGGATACCACGGCGTCGTCTCAATCTCCTGCATCCAGCGCCAGTCCGCCAGATAGGGCAGCAGGATCCAAACTGGCTTCGCCATCGCGCCGGCCAGGTGGGCTATGCAGGTATCGGTGGTGATCACCAGGTCGAGTCCCGCCACGAGCGACGCCGTCTCGGCCAGATCGCTGTCACAGCTCGATCCGTCCCAAACCTCCACATCATTCGGCAAGTCTCGCAACTGGTCTGCAGCCGCACCTTTTTGTAGCGAGATGAAGGTTGCATCGCAGCGCGTACCGGCTTCACGCAGCACGGGCAGCAGGGTCGTCAGCCGCGTGGACCGCGCGCTGTCGGCCTTGTAGCGCGGATTGCCGGCCCACGCGATGCCGATGCGCAACCCCTGTCCGCGGCTGGGAAACTGCGCCAGCCTCTCGGCCGCCAGTTCCGAGTCCGCGCTCAGATACGCGCCCTCCCACGGAACCGTGTCCACCGTGGTGCCAGAGACCGCCGGCAAACTCAGCAGCGGACACTCCAGATCGAACTCCGCCGGGTCCGTTCCCAGCAACGCTGTCTGTGCCGGCCCAGCGCGTACCGCGGCCGGCAGTCGCGCCGGGAACGAATGCATCAGGCGCTCGGCCGCAGGTTGCACCTGCAGAATGGGAACGCCACCCCGCGCCGCCACCAGCGCGGCATAGCGGCAAAACTGGATCGTGTCGCCCAGGCCCTGCTCGGCGTGAAGCAACACCCGCTCTCCCCTCAGCGATTCTCCGTGCCATCGCGGCTGGCGATATCTTCGCGGCCGTCGGTGCACCTCGCGGAAGCCCCATCGTGCCTCATAATTGCTCCAACCCTGCTCCCAGTTGCCCAGCCGTAACTGTGTCAGCGCCAGGTTGTATCTGGCGCTGGCTCTTGCTGGATCGTGTGCAACCGCCTCCTCGTGCGCCGCAATCGCCTCATCCATCCGGCCCAGTTCGAGCAGCGAGTTGCCGCGGTTCGACGCCGCCGCGCGGTTGCCAAGCGCCTCGGCCCGCTCAAATCTCGCGATTGCCTCCTCCTGTCGTCCTTCGAGTTGCAGCAGAATCCCATTGAGATTTACGGCCTCGTCAACCTCGGGATGCAACGCCAGCGCCCAGCGCAGCCAGCCCCAGGCGCCCGGCAGATCTCGCTCGGCTGCGCGGAACTGGCACCAGGCAACCAGCGTCTCAACCTGCGTCGGGTTCAGCGCGAAGGCCCGGCGCAAGCACGCTTCGGCAGCATCGGGCCTCGATCGCTCTCGCTCCAGAATGGCCAGGTTGACCCAGCCTGAAATCAGGTCCGGCCGCAGCTCCAACGCCTTCCGTAGAGCAGCCTCGGCGTAGACATCCTGCCCCACTTCCCTCAGCAGGCTCCCCAGGTTGATCCATGCAGCGGCAAAGTCGCGCCGCGCGGTGATTGCCCGCCGGTAGCGCGTCTCGGCCTCTTTGAGGCGGCCCAGCCGTTGCAGCGCAAAGCCCGCGGCAAATTCCCCTTCGGCAAGCCTCGGCCGCAGCGTCAGCGCCATCTCGTAACGCGCAAGAGCCTCCTCGTCCCGGCCCAGTAGAGCCAGCGCGTTACCCAGGCCCAGATGCGCGGCAATCATCGCCGGCTCGCGTCGGAGTGCCATCTCGAACTCGGCAATGGCAGCTTCGGCCCGGCCCTCCGCCATCTTCAGATCGCCCAAACCCAGTCGCGCCAGCGCATTCGTCCCGTCCAGCCGGATCGCCCTTCCAAATGCCTCCGCTGCTTCCTCGTACTGCTCCGCCGCTCGCAATGCCTGTCCCAGCGCCACCCAGGCAGCCGGC
>JAKCDN010000300.1 GCA_021841795.1 Acidobacteriota bacterium
TGACCGGGCGCGTGGACGGGCTCCTTGGCCACGCCTCGCTGGCGAAACCGCTGATCTCGACCTTTCACTCGCTCTGCGTCCGCATTCTTCGCCGCGACATCGAGGTGCTGAAGATTGCGGGCCAGGGTCTTACGCGCGACTTCACCATCTTCGACGAGAACGACCAGCAAGGCATCGTCAAGCAGATCATGAAGCGCATGGGTCTGGACTCCAAGCAGCTCACTCCGCGCACCGTGCTGAGCCGCATCTCCTGGGCCAAAAATCACATGGTCGATCCGCAGTCGAGCTTTCTCGAATCCAAGGATCCCACCAGCGAGCGCATCGCCCACATCTTCAAGGCCTACCAGGACGAATTGCGCAAAAACAACGCCATGGACTTCGACGATCTGCTTCTCGATGCGGTGAGGGTTCTCAAAGCCTCCGGCGAGGTCCGCAGCCGCTACCAGCACCGCTGGCGCTACGTGCTCGTCGACGAATATCAGGACACCAACCGTCCGCAGTACGAGCTGATGAAGCTCCTCGCAGGCGAGCACAAGAATGTGTGCGCGGTCGGCGACGAGGACCAGAGCATCTACTCATGGCGCGGAGCCGACATTCGCAATATTCTCGAGTTCGAGCAGGACTTTCCCAACGCGAAGATCGTTCGGCTGGAGCAGAACTACCGCTCCACGCAGATCATTCTTGAGGCCGCCGGCGCAGTGGTGGCCAACAACCTGCGCCGCAAAGGCAAGAAGCTGTGGACCGATCGCCAGGGCGGCTCGCTCATTGGCTACTACGAAGCCCCTGACGGCGAAAACGAGGCCCTCTTCATCGCCAACAAGATCCAGACGTTTCTGCGGAACGCATCGGAAGCGGAAGGAGACAGAAGTCCGCATTGCGCGGTGCTTTATCGCACCAACTCGCAATCGCGCCTGGTCGAAGAGGCGCTCCGCCGCTACAACATCAGCTACACCATGGTGGGCGGATTCAGCTTCTACGAGCGCGCCGAAATCAAGGATCTGCTCGGCTATCTTCGCCTGGTGCGCAACCCGCACGACTCGATGGCGCTCCAGCGCGTTGTCAACACGCCGGCGCGCGGCATCGGCAAAACCACGCTGGAAACCGTGGAGCGCCTGGCGCTTGAGACCGGCGTCTCCAGCTGGGAAGCAGCCGCCGCGGCCATCGAGAACCGCCTCATTCCCACACGCGCCTCGATGGCCCTGGACTCGTTCCGCCGGCTCATCCTTGACGCCCAGGCCATGATGGACCCGGATTTCGCAGGGAAGCTGTCTGCCGATATCAGCGAATCCCAGACCGCCGATGCCGATTTCAGCTTCGGATTCGGATCTCAAGGCAGCGCGACGGAAGCTCGCGGGCCTGAAGGAACGGAGGCGCACTTCGGCGGCGATGAGAACCAGATTCCACTGCTCGATGTATCGCACTTCGCGCCAGCGGGCAACGCGCCCAAGCGGCCGTTCCTGGTGATGCCGCCGCAAAAAAATGACGCCGTCCCCATGAGCGAGGCGGACGAGCAGGCGCATCGGCAAAGCGGGTTCCGCACACCCGGCGACTCTGCCACGCTGCCCGAGCTCATCCGCTTCATCATCGACCGCAGCGGATATATCAAGGCGCTTGAGGCCGAAGGCACGCCCGAGGCCGTCAGCCGCATTGAAAACCTGAAGGAACTGGCCAACGCGGCACACGATGCCGAGGAGCGCGGCGAGACCCTGGCCGAGTTCCTCGATCACGCCGCCCTCGCCTCCGACACCGATCAATTCGATCCCGACGCGCGAGTCACACTCATGACTCTTCACGCCGCCAAAGGCCTGGAATTTCCGCTGGTTTTCCTCGCCGGCCTGGAAGAGGGCCTGTTCCCGCACTCGCGCACATTGAACAGCCCGGAAGAACTCGAAGAGGAGCGGCGTCTCTGCTACGTCGGCATGACGCGAGCCATGAACACTCTCATCCTTACCCGGGCTCACTATCGCCGCCGCTACGGCAACGACATGCCGGAGCGCAGCGTGCCCTCGCGCTTTCTCGAAGAGGTTCCTCCGGCTCTCATTGAAAACCTCGGCGGCACAAGCCCGGCCTGGTCCACGCCAGCCTATTCGCCCGGATACGGCGCAGGGCAGCGTCACCGCCGCAGCGGCGACTTCGACGGCGCGCACTTCAATTACGAAGACGAAAGCCAGGAGTCCGGCCGCGGCGTTGCGAGGGGTAGCTCATCGCAACGCGAATCTGCGCCTATCAATAAACGGGCGGAGGCGCTGCCGCGGCAACCGCAGGATCGCAGCATCGACAACATCGCCCGTTTTTTCGGCAGCAAGACCGGAGCCGCAACGGACGGGAGTTCGATTGCGGACAGGAGATCCGGCAGCGTCCCGGGCACATTCGCGCGCCCGGCGATGGAGATTCCGGCAGCGCACGGCGCCACGAGCCTTAAAAAGGGCCAGCGCGTCTCGCATGCCAAGTATGGCGAGGGTCAGGTGCTGGCGCGCGAGGGCGACGGGGAAGAGGCAAAGCTTACTGTCCTTTTTTCCCGTCACGGCGTCAAGAAGCTGATGGAAAAATTCGCCAACCTCAAAAAGATTTAGGCGATGCGGCGGGCTCCTGCTCGCGCTCCTCCGTTAGACTGAAATCGCCATGCAAAGTGCGAGAACCTTGGGCGCGCGCCTGCGCGCAGCGGCGTTGCTGGCAGCCCTTCCTAGCGGCTGCATCCTTGCCGGCTGCGGAATGCCGGCCGCGCCGCAGCCGCCCTCGCTGCATCTTCCCGCTCCTGTAACCGATCTCTCGGCTCTTCGCACCGGCAACCAGGTGGCGCTGACCTGGACCATGCCCCAGAAAGATACGGACAAAGTCCCCCTGAAGGGGCCGGTGCAGGTACACATCTGCCGCAATCAGCCCGGCGCGCAGGGCTGTGCCGTGACGGCAACACTCAGGCTTACTCCAGCCTCAGACGGCGCATTTACCGACACCCTGCCCGCCGCGCTGACTGAAGGCAGCACGCATCTGCTCATCTATTTTGTCGAGCTCGACAATCACAAGGGGCGTTCCGCCGGCCTGTCGAACGGGGCGCGGATTGTGGCCGGCCAGGCGCCTGCGGCGGTTGACGATCTTACCGGGGAGATGCGCCGCACCGGCGTGATGCTGCGCTGGGCTCCCGAATCGCAGGAGACATCGCCTGCCGCGGTGCGGATCGAGCGCAAACTGATCGCGGCCGCGACCGGTGTGAAGCCCGCGGCCGGACCACTCTCCGCACACGCTGAACCCGCAGAGCGCACCCTGCTGGTTGCGCCCGCGCCGCACCTTGACCGTGCTCTGGACAGCAGCATCACCCTGGGCTCAACCTACGAATATCGAGCCCAGCGCGTAGTTCACGTCATCGTCAACGGCCAGGCTATGGAACTGGCCGGGGCGCTATCCGCGCCCGTGCGCATTGCCGCCGTCAACGTCTTCCCCCCTGCCGTGCCCAGCGGACTTGCCGCGGTGGCAACGCCGGGCGCAGAAGGGGCCGGTCCCGCCATCGACCTTAACTGGCGTCCGAATATCGAGCCCGATCTGGCCGGCTACATCGTCTACAGGCACGACAGCAGCGCGGCTGCGAGCGATTGGCAGCGCGTCTCGCCGGCACAGCCTGTGGCCGCTCCCGGCTTTCACGATTCCGATGTACAGCCCGGCCACACCTATCAATATGCAGTGAGCGCCGTCGATCAGCAGGGGCACGAAAGCGAACGTTCGGCCCCAGCCGAGGAAACGGTTCCCGCACCCTGAGGCGTGCGGCTGGTTGGAACAGGTTTGAATGCATGCCGCACGCCTGGGCTCTCAAGGAGACAGATGAGATACTGCCGATTTCTTCACAATAACCGCCCCGCCTATGGCGCAATCGAAATGCGCGACGATGCCTATGCGATCACGCGGCTGCTGGCAGCGCCGGAGGAGGATCTCAGCGCACAGATGGGCCCGCAAAGCACACCGCCCGCGGACTGCGACTTCACCCCCCTGGCTCTGTCCGCCGCCGATCTGCTGCCGCCGGTCAAGCCGTCCAAAATCATCTGCGTTGGCCGCAACTATCGCGAGCATGCGCAGGAACTGGGCAATGAGATCCCC
>JAKCDN010000301.1 GCA_021841795.1 Acidobacteriota bacterium
CCGCGGTCATCGTCGCCTCCCGCCGCAACGTCCCGCCGTTCGGCCTCGAAGGCGGCGAGGACGGCGCGGCGGGACGGCAATGGGTGGAACGCGCCGACGGAACCACCGAAGTCCTCAGCGGAACCGCGGAAACGGTGATGAACCCGGGCGATGTGTTCGCCATCGAAACCCCGGGTGGCGGCGGGTTCGGGGGGGCATCGTAACGGTCAGGGGGGCGCGGCTTGGTGCTCGCCACGGGATCCGGGGCGATTCCGCGCTGGCGGACGGCAATGCCGGAGACCCCGGCCCGCCATCCGTAGCCGTTGCCACCGGTAGGGCCGGACCCGCACCCGCCGGCCGCGGCGCGCTGCCCAGGCGAATTGGGTGAAAACGGATGGACAAACGCGGATTCCCGCCTTATAGAAATCGGGTGCAAACGGATGACACAACGGCATGGCGCTCGACACCTCGACCCTTCGCATCACCCCCGAACTCCTCTCGCTGATCGCCGAGCTCGACGAGTTCAAGGGCGCCTGGCGGGCGATCGGCCGAATCGCGCCGGAGCGTCTGTCGGGGCTACGTCGTGTCGCCACCATCGAGAGCATAGGGTCCTCGACCCGCATCGAGGGCGCGCGGCTCAGCGACCGGGAGGTCGAGACGCTGCTGGCCAATATCCGCATCGGCTCGTTCGCCACGCGCGACGAGCAGGAGGTCGCCGGCTACGCCGAGGTGATGGAGACGGTCTTCAGCGCCGCAGACGCCATCACGCTGACAGAGAACCATATCCGCCAACTCCAACGCGACCTGCTGGCCCACTCGACCAAGGACGAGCGGCATCGCGGCTCCTATAAGACGCTCCCCAACCACGTCGAAGCCTTCGACGAGGGCGGCAAGAGTCTCGGCGTGGTGTTCGAGACCGCCACCCCCTTCGACACGCCCCGCCGGATGGCCGAACTGATCGAATGGCAGGCCGGAACGGAGAAGGACCGGAGCCTGCACCCGTTGCTGGTCATCGGCGTGTTCGTGGTGGTGTTCCTGGAGACTCACCCTTTCCAGGACGGCAATGGCCGCCTCTCGCGCATCCTGACCACGCTGATGCTGCTCAGGGCCGGCTATGCCTACGTGCCATACAGCTCCCTCGAAAGCGTGATCGAGCAGAATATGGAAGGATACTACCTGTCTCTGCGGCGGACCCAGGGAACGATCCGCACCGACGCACCGGACTGGAACCCCTGGCTGGAGTTCTTCCTGCGGGCCCTGCGGCGCCAGAAGCAGCGCCTCGAACGGAAGATGGAGCGCGAGCGGATCATGCTCGCCCAGATGCCGGAACTGTCGGTGCTGATCCTGGAACTGGCGCGCGAGCATGGCCGGGTCACGGTGGCGGAGGCCGTGAGAGTGAGCGGCGGCAGCCGCAACACGATCAAGGACCATCTGAAGGCACTGGTCGAGCAAGGCCATCTGACCCTGCACGGGGCCGGCCGCGGGGCGTGGTACGGCCTTGCCTGATACGCTGGTAACCACCGAACGCGCGGCGCGCGGATGGAGTGGGATTCGAACCCACGAACCGGTTCCCCGGTTGGGGGATTTCAAGAGTGTATCGCAATTGGCCCTGTGTTTACCGAGTCCGATATCGTTCCGTCTGTCTCCTGTTAATGGGAGTGACGAATGATCTGACTTACTTGATGGTACTTGGTGTGATAGTAGGGACGGCGGGCTACGGATGGCAGCGGCCGCATATTACCGGTGGTCACTCAAACAGCATTCCCTCGTCTAGATCCCCTACAGAGAGCCCAGCATCGCATCCGACTGAATCAATGGGAATTGGCGGCCCCCACTCATCGCCCGGCGTGTGCAATCGGTCGTGGCACGTTTTGCACACTGCCGCGAGGAGCCATGCCGGAGGCAACTTTCCATTCGCGTAGCTGCAGTGGTGGACAACCGTTGCCTTGCACTCCAAACACGCCTCACAGATATTGTTTGCCCTGGCGAGGACCCGCTTGCGCACCGCAGCCCATGCTGGCGACGTCGCCAACCACTCGGAATAGTCCGCGCTCCTGGCCTCTTTTTTGCGCCGATAGGACTCCGAGCAAGCTGCATCCCATTGCTTAGGAAGATCCCTGTCGTAGAGTGGGTAATCTTGCCAATTTGGATGCTCCCCCTTGGGGAACGGCTGGCGCCCGGAACGCCCGCACTCGACGCATTGGATATCGACAGCCCGCCCGTTTCCCCGCTGCCATTTCGACAGGCGCCAGCGATGGTTCTTGCATGTAGCACATGGTGCATTTGATTGCGATCTAACCCGTTCAAGAGCCGCCGGGGACAGGTTGGCGGTGGCCGGTAAGATGAGCGGGTCGAATGGCTCGCCCTGTTCCATGGCAATGGATGCCGATCGATTGGGTTGAAGTAACCAGGATGGTCGTACCGCCAAACTTCCACGCTGGGACCAGCGGCGCAAGCTCGCACTCAGGGAGCGATGCCATAAGCCACACCACTGCCGGCCGCCCCACACCCCAACCGCCCTGGCGTCGCGCCCCACTGGACGGGCGCAAGCGGGATGGATAGTGCCCGGATGGCCGTTCGTCCCAGGAGCTTCCCCGTGCAGATTTATTCTTCGCCAGACTGCCCCGACGTTGTGACGGCAAGCGACCGGGGGGCGATCCACCATTTCATGCCTTACATCCTTGCAAAGGTGCGAACAGGACGCAGGCATAACGTCGCCTTCCTAGGCGGGGTGCTCGCCTACGCGGCCAAAGATGGAAGCTTTCTGGTATGGGAAATGAACTTCAAGGCTGGGACGAGGGTTCTTGACCTCAGTTTCGTGATGTTCCGGAGACCTGCAACGAGCAGTCGGGGCGGCAGACAAATGCCGCCGGTAACGCTTGGCGACGTGCTGGACTGATCCGTTAGATTGAGCCAGTCATCGACGTCCACGGGCAAGCCTGAGCGGTATGGCAACGGCCAGCCCCGGCGCCCATCCGACAGCACCATGACAACGGAAAGCCCGTCACGTACGGTGCACCCGTGTGTGCCCCGCTTTGTCCCGCGCGATGCCCGATGAACAGAGAAAATTGGCGGGCCACGACCGATAGCGATGATCACTACGTTTACGCCATAGCCCTATGACGCTCGGCGCCAAATCGATCATGGGGTTCGCAGCGCTGTCGTGAGGGTTTCGACGGCATCTATGGCCGCCACCACCTCGGCCTCATTGAGCGATGTCGTGGGGTCGTGCGACAGCGGGTTGAGTATGCGGGCCTGGTGCGGGGTGATCGCCGCCAGAGCGTCGCGTTTCGGCTGATCTCCGGCGAGCTTGTTCTCAAGGCCGGTCTTGAGTTGCTCGAACTTGATTTTCTTGGGGTCAGGCTTGTAAGGAAACACAACCTTCTTGTCCTCGCACTGCTTGCGGAGCAACAACTCGCAGGCGGAGCGCGCGTAATTGGCGGCGGCGGGCAGATGCTTCTGGGCGATGAAATCGCGGGCCTGCTTGAGCGTGGCCTCAACGATGTCAGACGGAACGGGACGCAGATAGGGCGTCGCCTCGCCCGTCACCGCGACCATCTCGTACATCTCATGGCAGGTCCAGCGATCGGTTGGGATGGCGGCGCGGATCACTTCGAACCAATGGCGGTCGTGGGTGAGCAACACGATCTGCCAATCGGCGAAATGCTTCTCCAATACGGCCAGGAGCGGCCGGCGATTGGCGTAGTCGAGGCCGACGAGCACATCATCCAGCACCAACAGCTTGAGCGCCTGCGAGGGCGCCAAGGGAACACAGGCGAGACGGCCGGCCAGATAGAAGGCCAGCGCCAAGGCTGAAAGCCGGGCTTCGTTCAGGAAATGTTGCGGCTGTTGCGGGTAATATCCTCGAAACTCCAGCTTTGCGTAGAGTTCCTTCGCCGCGAAACCGCGATCCTTTTTCAGCCGCGCATTGTTGTAGCGGACGGTTCCGCGCTCGAAGGCCTCGATTCTCATTTCGTGACGGCCGAGATCGGCAAGTAGGGTGTTGATGATCGGCAGCATGGCGTCGAGCGCTGCTTCCAGGCCGGCGTTGAGGGCCGCGCAGGCCGCCTCGACCTGGGTCAGATAA
>JAKCDN010000302.1 GCA_021841795.1 Acidobacteriota bacterium
CCCCGATCTCAAGTATCTTCAGGCTGCGCCGGCGCCACGACGCAAAGTACCGCTGATAATGCTGCGTGTACCAGTGTTTGCCCCACTTGTCGGTACCGTGCACGCGGGCAAGCTGGTTAAGATTGCCCAAGCCGGCTGAAGCAAGAAACTCGCTCCCGTGTCTGCGGAGAGAATCACGCTGCGGCTGTGTGAGCAGCCGCTTTGCCATGCTCAACAAGAACATATTGAGTTGTGCCTCGACCTTCGGGGAATGGCAGCGATCGATCATGCCTGCTGCCGCAGTCAGAAACGGCTCGCGGCAGGGGGACGAAGCACGGACAGGCATCCGGATGAACCGCTGTCGCCAGATTATCTCCTGGCGGCAGGAACCGCAATGTGCCAATCCGCGCATGCGTCACTTTGGTACCGGAGACGGCGCAGATCGGCATGATTCGCATGGACTTCGGCTCCCCGGGCATCTCCGGCCCCGACGGCCTCGCAGGGCTGCAGGCAACCGGGCCCATCCTGTTCGCCATCTTTTGCAGATAGGCCGCTGCCGCGGCAGCAGGGAGTCTTTATATGTCTTTCCTCCGCGCATTGCGCATCTCCGGCCTGTCTGTTTGCGCTCTTCTCTTCGTGCTGTGCGGTACGCGGGCCAACGCGGGCAATGAAGGCGATCTCTCCTTCGGTTACAGCCGCACCGGCAGCGATATCTTCTACCCCAATACCGGCGGGCTCAATGGGTGGGATTTTGACGGCCAGATCCACTGGAAGCCGTTCATCGGTATTGAAGGCGACCTTGCGCATTACGGCCTGGGCGCCAATTCCAGTGTGCCCCGCACGACCACGGTTCTCTTCGGCCCCAAGGTCTCAGTGGGCACGGCGCGATTCAAAGTCTTCGGTCACTTTCTGATGGGCGGCGAGCACTCGGCGAATAGCGGTGGGCCCAGCCGGATCTCGGGCGGCGCATTCGCCTATGCCTACGGCGCGGGCGCCGACATTCCCTTTGCTCCACTGCTCGCCTGGCGGTTGCAGCTCGATCACCTCAGCGCGCCCACCCAGTCTCCGGCCAATGGAACCCACCTGCGCTTTACAACCGGCATCGTGCTGCAATTCTGACCGGCGAGCCCAGAATCGACCGCGAGCTGTTGGCTTTAGGCCATGGCGCGCAGGCCCGGCTTGCCGTGCTGCAACCTTCCAGCCTGGCGAAGTGCGCTCTCGCTATCGACGCAGGCCCGTGCATGCGAAGCCGGAGTCCGGCTCTGCGGCGTCAGCTTTCCAACCTGAAAACGATCGGATGCCGGCCGGCGTCCGTTTCGCGTAATCCTTTCCGCGCCTTTTTCGTCCACTTGGGTGTGAGCAGCGCGGCCGAAATTCGCTATCGGTGCCCATGTTGCGGATATAAAACACTCGGGATTCCGGGCGCGCTCGGGCTGTGCCCGGTCTGCTGGTGGGAAGACGACGGCCAGGAAGACTGGGATGCCTCCGAGATCCGTCTCACCGTGAATGGTCAGTTGAGCCTCACCCAGGCGCGAGCCAACTATGCCCAGTTTGGCGCCGCGCACCCGCGCTTTTTGCCCTATGTTCGCAAACCCCAGGCGGTGGAGCGGTAAACTCCTTTTCGGTACGGTTTTTGCACTGGCCGCCCACCGCCCGGTTTGACCCCTCTGGCAAAGCCCCGTACCATTATTGAAGGGTTTCCCTCGGCCAAACGGCGCTCTATTGCCCCAGTGGCAGCCGTGGCCTATCGACATTGTGGCGCGCACGCCCGGAAGGTACATTTTGACTGCCAGCAGCACCCTCGAAAACAACAATGAAACGGCTGAGCCTCAACTTCATCAAGAACCCGCCGAAGAGCACCACGATCATGCTCACGGACCGGTTCTCAACCCGGAGTGCACCCGGGAGCTCGTCATCGACGTTCCTGCCGAAGACGTCGCACGGGCTTGGAACAAGGTAGCCGCAGCGTATCGCAAGTTGGCGAAGATTCCCGGCTTCCGTGTCGGCAAAGTTCCGGAAACGGTGATTCGCAGACGCTTCGGGGCCGACATTCGCAAGGAAGTCATCGACACTCTGCTCCCCGAGCGCTTCAATCAGGGCGTTGCCGAGCTGGGCATCCGGCCCGTGGGCCAGCCCCAGGTTACGGAGCTGACCGTGGATGAAGGCCAGCCGCTGCATGTCAAGGCGGTGTTTGAGTACATCCCTTCGTTCTCGATAGATGGTTATAAGGATGTGACCGTGCCGAAGCCCTCGGTTGAGGTTACGGACGAGGAGTTCCGGCAGGAGCTCGAGCATCTGCGCGAGTCGCGCGCCACCATCGAGCCTGTTGAAGAGGAGCGCGCTCTCGTAGACGGCGACTGGGCGCAGATCAGCTACAAGGGCCAGGTTCAGCAGGATGCTCCTGAAGGCGCGGAACAGCCGCAGCCGCTCAGCGGCGAGGACACACTTGTCGAGGTCGGCGGCAAGGACACGGTGGATGCGTTTAATCAGGCTCTGCGTGGAGCCATGCCGGGTCAGGAACTGAAAGTGGAAGTGATTTATCCTGCCGATTACTCCGAGGCCAGTCTGGCGGGAAAAACCGTGGCCTACGAAGTGACGGTGAAGGGCATCAAGAAGCGGATTCTGCCCGAGCTGAACGACGAGTTTGCCAAGGAGCTTGGCCGCTACGAAAACTACGCCGATCTGGAGAAGAGCGTGCGTGAGTACTTGTCGCACCGCAAGCGGCGCAGCGTCGAGGGAGAGACAAAAGACCGCCTGTTTGCCGCGATGGGCGAAAAGTTCAGCTTCCCGGTTCCGGAATCGATGGTCCAGGAACAGATCGATATTCGCCTGGAGCGCGGATTGCGCGCGCTGGCCGCGCAGGGCATGCAGTCCGAGCAGATGCGCCAGTTGGATTTTGCGCGGCTGCGGGTGGCGCAGCGCGATAGCGCGATCGCTGAAGTGAAGACCAACATCCTGCTGGATCGCATCGCCGGCGAGGAAAACCTGACGGTAAGCGACGATGAGATGGACAGGGAGTTGCAAATCGCTTCGATTCAGTCGCGTGAGCCGCTCGATGCCCTGAAAGTGCGATTGACCAAAGAAGGCGGTTTGGCTAGGATTCGGGAGCAGATTCGGCGAGAGAAGACCGCGTCGATTCTCTATGATCGCTTGCCTGCGTAAGCAGCCGGCGCAAGGCTCGTAATCGGGTAGAAACCAACAATAAATCAGGGATATGCCAGCGAGGAAAAACTGGCAGCTAGGAGCTGAGGAAGCATGGCATTGGTTCCCATGGTGGTTGAGCAGACGAGCCGGGGCGAGCGCGCTTACGATATTTACTCTCGTCTGTTGCGCGACAACATTATCTTTCTTGGTACTCCCATCGACGACCAGGTGGCCAACCTCATCGTGGCGCAGATGCTGTTTCTGCAGGGCGAGGATCCGGAAAAGGACGTCTCCCTGTACATCAATTCGCCGGGTGGATCCATCACCGCAGGCCTGGCGATCTACGACACCATGCAGTTCATCAAGAACAACGTGGTCACTTACTGTATCGGCCAGGCGGCGAGCATGGGTGCGTTCCTGCTCCTGGCGGGGGCCAAGGGCAAGCGTTTTGCCCTGCCTAACTCGCGCATTTTGATTCATCAGCCGTCGATGGGCGGCTTGAGCGGCCAGGCAACGGATATTGATATTCACGCCCGCGAGATTCTCCGCATTCGCGAGATTACCAACACCCTGATGGCTCGCCACACCGGGCAGCCGTTGGAGCGGATCGAGCGCGATGTCGAGCGGGACTTCATCATGAACGCCGAGCAGGCCAGGGAATACGGGATCGTGGATGAAATTATCGACCGGCCGCGCACATAGCTGCCGCCCGGGATTTGGATTAAACTCGTCAAGGGATGGTTGGGGGGAGCAAAGGGGATGAAAACGCGCATGGGACCTGAAGAAGCGCTGCGGTGCTCGTTCTGCCACAAGTCGCAGGACGCTGTGGCCAAGTTGATCTCGTCGCCCAGCGACTATCCTCGCGCCTACATCTGCGATGAGTGTGTCGCGGTCTGCAATTCCATTCTGGAAGACGATCGCAGTGGCGAAGCTCCAGCCACC
>JAKCDN010000303.1 GCA_021841795.1 Acidobacteriota bacterium
AGCTCCAGTTGGAGAAATCAGGCATCATATCGGATCCCTTGCTTTGCAGCCCTTGGCTGCGGTCTCTCGGTGCGATGGCGGCAGGCTCCTGCGCCCTGTCCGTTTCGCAAAGCTGCGCGATACGGTCCGTCCCTTCGGGGCTGCACCGGCTAAGCGCTTGTCCTTCCCGCTCCCGCCAGCTCTTCCGCCGACAAAAAACGCCCGTAGTTGTAATATGCCGCGCACGCCCCCTCGCTTGAAACCATCGTTGCCCCCAGCGGATGCCGTGGCGTGCACTCCTTGCCGAACGCCGGGCACTCAGCGGGCTTGATGGCGCCGCGCAGAACATCGCCGGAACGACAGAGCGCCGACTCCTCCGTGTGCAGGCCGGAGATCTGGAAGCGGTCCTCGGCGTCGAACTCGCGGTAGTCGGCATTCAGCCGCCAGCCGCTCCTGGGAATCACGCCGATCCCGCGCCAGGCGCGGTCCGTAACCTCAAAGACCTCTTTTAGCAGTTGCTGCGCCGGGCGGTTGCCCTCGAAGCTCACTACCCGGCTGTAGGCGTTCTCCACCTCGTGCCGGCCGCTCTCAAGCTGCAGCACCGCGCGGCGAATGCCGTCCAGCAGATCCAGCGGCTCAAACCCCGTCACCACGATCGGTACGCCAAATCTCTCCGCCAGCGGCGGATACTCCCAGTAGCCCATCACGCTGCACACATGGCCCGCGGCCAGAAAAGCGTTGATCCGATGGTCCGGCGAAGACATGATCGCGTCGATCGCCGGCGGCACCAGCACGTGCGATACCAGCAGGGAGAAATTTTTCACCCCGCGCCGCCGCGCCAGATGCACGCTCATCGCATTGGCCGGCGCCGTGGTCTCAAACCCCACACCGAAGAAAACCACCTGCTTCTCCGGATGCTTCACCGCCAGCTCAACCGCGTCGAGCGGCGAATACACCACGCGCACATCGCCCCCGCGTCCCTTCACCTGGAACAGATCGCCTTCCGTGCCCGGCACCCGCAGCATGTCGCCGAAGGAGCAGAAAATCACTCCCGGCTGCGCCGCAATCGCCAGCGCCTTGTCGATCAGTTCAAGAGGCGTAACGCAGACCGGGCAGCCCGGCCCGTGGATCATCTCCACTTCCGCATCGCGCCCGTGCGGCAGCATCTGGTCGATGCCGTTTTTGATGATGGAGTGCGTCTGTCCGCCGCACACCTCCATGATCTTCCACCGGCGGCTGGTCGCCTGCGCAATCTCCCGCGCCATCCGCTGCGCGATCTCGCCATTGCGAAATTCGGTAAGGTACTTCATCGTCAGTCAGCGAGCTGTCGGCGCCGCTCCGGTCCCGGCGCATCCCGTCCTCGCGGCGTCTCTGTCGCCGGGGCGGGGCGCTTCGAACCTCAATCGGCCTTCTTCTTGCCCGTCTCGCAACTCCCGTCCGGGCACTTCGACTGCGGCCGCTCCGCCGCACGCGCAAAGGCCTCTTCTTCGCTCGCCAGCTCCTCGTCCAGAATGCCCAGCGTGCGGAAGTCTTCGAGCGTCTGTTTCGCCGTCTCCTCGTCGATCTTCGAGATGGCAAACCCCACATGCACGATCGTGTAGTCGCCTACCTCGACCTCCGGCACGTAGTCCAGGCACACCTTCTTCACCACCCCGCCAAAGTTCACCTTGCCCATGCGGATCAGGCCGTCCGTGGTGATCTCTTCCACTTTTCCGGGAATTGCCAGGCACATAGCAACCTTCTTATACCGCTCCCGGGCATCGGTCAATTGTGATTTAGGTCACGTGAGGGAGCCACTCCCGCCAGTTGAACGGTGGAGGGCCCCTCGCGCTATCGATCGCCTGCGGCAAAACCTCTGCCGGCGGCATGGCCACGTGAGAGCTCGCTGCGGCCGCCGCGGCATCTTGGCCCCGGACCTTAGTCCGACATCATCAATTCGCCGGGAATGATCGGCCGTGTCCGCGGCAGAATGCCCCGCGCGGACGCGGCTCCGAAGAGCACCAGCATGCCTACAAAAGCGGCCAGCTTGATCAGGTTGCCGTTGTAGTCATGCGGCAGAAACTTCCACAGCACCAGCAGCGTGGTCTGCGCCGCCGTCACCGCCCACACCGAGCCGTAAAAGTAGCGGCGCTCCCAGCCTTCACCCTTTGTGGAGCGGCCCACCCGCGGCAGCTTGCCCAGCATTCCCAGCAGGATAATCAAGGCGCAGAGCGGCGAGTAAGCGTAAATGTAAATCTGCCTCATCTTCCACTCCCCGGTTGATACCGCATAGGCCAGGCTGGCCAGGTTCAGCAGCGCATAGCTCAGAATGGCGTTCCAGGCAAAGGTGTAACAAACCCGGCGATAGAGCGGATTGGGCCGGTCCTCGTCGAAACGCAGAATATATGGCTGATGTTCGCTCCCCGGCAGTTGCGCCCTGTAGCATGCCGTGCCCGTTCCTGACAGAACCACCGCCAGCCAGGCCCAGTTGAACCAATGGAAGCCGCCCGCAAACAGGCTGAACGTGAACGGCCCCGGAGCCAGAAAAAACACCCAGATCCAGATGGGCCAATGCGCGAGGCGATAGAGACTGGTGTTGCGTTCCCGGATCTTGCGTTCTCCGGCGTATTCAAGTTTTCCGCTGTATCCCATGGGCGGAGTCTCGCAAAGCGGACGCTCCTGAGTCAACCTTCTCCGCCCGACTTCTTCAGCTCCTGCACCCTCTGCCAGCCTTTTTCGATCACCCGGACCGTGATCGGATCCAGGATCAGTGCGCTGTGGCTGTTCCACTCCGCCCGCTCCACCCACCGCGCGCCGTCGGCGTCCGAGCCTGCGCGCAGCGTGCCTCCCGTCAACCGGCACAGGTAATCCGCGATGACGTAGTGGTACCGCACCCGGCCGCCCTCGCGATGCACCCGATCGATCAGCTCCACCAGTTCCATCGGCTCTACCGTGAGCCCTGTCTCCTCGCGCACCTCGCGCGCCACGCCCTCGGTCACCGGCTCGCCCAGCTCCAGCAGGCCCCCCGGCAGCGTCCAGTGACCCTTGAGCGGCTCGCTCCCGCGGCGCACCAGCAGCACGCGGCCCTCGTTGACCACCACACCGCCCACTCCCACCAGCGGCGTCTCCGGATACTCGCGCCGTACCTTCCCCATCCTCAAAGCCTTTCTGCCCTGCCGCTTTGGCCCTGCGTCCCATCCAGTGGACCGGGCAGGAATCGCCCGTCTCCCGTTATCATCGAATAAAACAGCAAAGGAGCGAAAGATGGCGGAGTTTACGCTGAAAATCGATGGCATGCATTGTGGTTCCTGTGTGCGCCGCGCCGGCCAGGCACTGGCCGCGGTTCCCGGCGTCACCGTGGGCGAGATCCGCGTGGGTGCGGCCCGCCTTACCGCCGCTGAAGAGCCCGCTCCGGTCGAGGCCGCCATTGCGGCGCTGGCCAAGGTCGGCTACGCGGCGCATCTTGAATCCTGACCCCCAACCTGGGAGCGGAATGTGGCTGACCGTGCGCAAGAATCTCTTACACTGCCCGTCCTGGGCATGACCTGCGCCGCCTGCCAGCACCACGTGGAAGCGGCTTTGCGCGCCACTCCCGGCGTAGACCAGGTGCGCGTCGATCTGATGGCGCATCGCGCCAGTGTCGTCTTCGATCCCGCGCTGGTTGCTCCCGAGCAATTCGTCGCCGCCATCCGCGACGCCGGTTACGATGCCGTTCTCCCGCGCGATGGCGAATCCGGCGCGCGCGCCGCCGACGCCACGGCCGGCGCCGCAACAAAAGCATGGGTCGCCCTCGCCGCCGGCGCCGCGGCCATGTTGCTGGCCATGCCTCTGGCGTCAAAGATGGGTGCCGCCGATGCCGCGCTCGCCCGTCTTCTTCCCTGGCTCTATGCCGTCCCGCCTTCCTCGCTCCGCTGGCTCCTGCTTGTCCTCACCGCCATCGTCGCCGTCTGGGCCGGCCGCGGCATCTACCTCAATGCGTGGCGCGGCCTGCGGCACGGCGCCACCAATATGAACACGCTCGTCAGTCTCGGCACGGGCGTCGCCTTCGCCTATTCCGCCTATGCCACCCTCCGG
>JAKCDN010000304.1 GCA_021841795.1 Acidobacteriota bacterium
GCCATCTCCATCCGATTGCGCCAGTAGGCGCGTGGTATCCGCGCATAGTGCATCTCGCCGGAGAGAATCTGAAATGGCTTGCCGTCCAGTTGGAACTGTTGGCCTTGAATGGTGAAAGAGTGCTGCGCTTGTGCCCCTGCGAACGTACCGGGAGCGGCTAGCAAGAGCAAGGCAAGTAGGGCGGAGACGAATTTTCCAGGAGTCATAGCGAATGCATCCATTGTCCGCAGTCGTGGCTGCAAATGGCAAGCGATTCGCTGCCGGCGAGAGGCCAGGCGCGCCTCTTTCGGGGGCAGGATTGTCCGTGCGCCGAAGGCACGGACGCCTGGGGATTTTCAAGGAGATATTGCGCCCGGTCAAGCTCGCAACCGAGTCCGCCTAATCCGGAATCGTAAACAGTTGCATGTCACCCTGGGTGCGCGGCAGGTCGTTGAAGCGAGCGATCCTGAACTCGGCCCAATAGCCGATCCAGCGCGGGTCGGACTGTAGAGCGGCGCCGAGAGCCTGGATAAGCTCTTTCCGGATGGTGGCGCACTTTGGTTCGTCGATGATGTTGACCGCGTCCTCGCTGTCGAGATCGAAGAGCTCATCGATTTGCGAGGTGCAGTTGTACGAGTACAAGTAGCGGTGGCCGTCGGCGGCGCGGTGCTGGATGCCGCAGTCAAAGTTGACGCCGACATGCCAGCCTCCGAAGAACAGCAGGCTGCGATTCTCGGGGCCTGTGCCGGATCGAAGCGCAGGCAGGAGCGAGACGCCGTCGAACTTGGCCTCGGGCTTGATGCCGGCAAACTCCAGAATAGTCTGCGAGAGATCGAGGAGCGACGCGGGTGTTTCCACGGTCGCATGCGCCCGGGAAGCGCTGGCGGGGAGCTTGAAGACCATGGGCACGCGAACGATATCCGGATATAAATAGACGCCCTTATCGACAGTAGCGCGACGGCCATTCATCTCGCCGTGATCGGAGATGAAGGCGATCATCATGTCGTCATACAGCCCTAGCTCCTTTAGGCGTTTCAGCACCATGCCGATTACGTGATCGACGATCTCCATCTGCAGAACGTATGCGACGCGGTAATCGATGAGCTGCTGCGGATCATAGATGCCCCAGTAGCGCCGATAGATATCGACGATCTCCGGCTCGTTGGGCGCGCGCTGAAAATTGCGATCCTTCGCCGCGCGCCATGATCCCGGATAACTCATGATCGCGCGCAGTTCGCGCTCGCGTTCTTCAAAGCCCGCAGGAATCGAGAAAGGCTGATGCGGATCGAAGAAGTCAAGCTGCAGGTACATCGGATGCCGCTGGAGCGATCCGTTTGTAATGAGGCTCTCGACCGTTTCGATCGCTTTCTTTCCGAGGTAATAACTGTACTGGGCCTCGATGGGGAAGGGTTTGCCATCCTCCTGTACGATCCATCCCCCGGTCGAATTGCCGGGAGTGGTGCGGTCCTGCATGCGGAAGACGATCTCCCGCGAATACTTCTGCGGCTTGACGCCGAGACTGCGCTGGTAGGCCAGGAAATCGTCATCGTCGAAGACGGGGGGCGACCACCGGTCCCAGGGCTGATCGTTGTTGCCGAATGCGTCAATGAACTTCTCGGAGCCCACATGACACTTGCCCACCTGGCGGGTCATGTAGCCTGCGGCCTGCAAATACTCGGGGAAGATGATGTCGTCTGGGCGCAGCGCCGTCTCCAGCCCTTCGGGCGAGCGCTCACTGTTGCCCTGCACGTAACTGTAGCGACCGGTAAGATACGACGCGCGCGACGGCGAACAAAGAGGCACAGTGCAGAAGGCGTTGGAAAAGAAGGTGCCGTCCTGCATGAGAGAACGGATGGCCGGAATGCGCACATGACGGGAAAGAGCGCGCGCCGGATGGTAGAGATCGGGGCCCACCATGTCCGCGCTGATCAGCAGAATGTGCGGCCGCTTGCCGCTTGCGCCATCAACGAAGGGGCCGTTGCCCGTGCGCTCCTGGGTAAAGCGAAGCTGGTGGGATTTCTCCGACGGAGACGTCGGATGCGCAAGCATCTTTTGACTGAATAGAGCGCCCGCGGTGAGGCTGCAAAACGATCGCCGGTCCATAGGAATAATCCTTACAAAAGGCGCGTAAGGCGCCGAGAAAACAATACCGCAGTCAAGCGGGAATTGTAAAGGATTACATTCGACGTTGTTCCTGAAACTTCTTGAGTTTATATTCGCCAGGCGCTCAAATCCGGCCAGGCTCCCCAACAGACCGTCGATTCTGATTGCGGATGGCCGGGAGGCGCTCGCAGCCTCCATGCCCGGACGCGCGCCCGGCCAGGCATGCCGGTTCCGAGCCTGCGTTGCGCGCGGTGGGGGCGCTTTATTTACAATAGGATGGCGATAAGCTCAGCGTATGGATATTGTTCAGGTTGCCAAACGCGCCAAAGTGTCCACGGCCACCGTCTCTCGCGTCTTGAACGAGTTTCCGGGTGTGCGCGAAAAAACCGTTCAGCGCGTGCAGCGGGCCATCGCCGAGCTCAACTATGTTCCCAACCCCAATGCCCGCGGGCTGCGCGCGCGCCGGACCAGGCTCTTCGGATTGATTGTTTCCGATGTCAATAATCCGTTTTTTCCGGAGCTGATCGACGCCTTTGAGGCCATGGCCGCCGCCGAAGGCATCGAGGTAATCTTCACCCACACGAACTACGATCCGCACAGGCTGCAAAACTGCGTCCGCCGCATGATCGAGCGAAGCGTTGATGCCATTGCCGTGATGACCTCCGAGGCGGAAGAGGAGGCCCTTCACCAGGCGGTGCGGGCCGGCATCCCGGTCGTGCTGATGAACCAGCGCAAACTTGCCGGCAAGTATCCGAACGTGCCGGTGGAGTACACCGCGGGCTTCCGGGAGGCGCTGGAGCATTTGCTCTCGCTGGGCCATCGCGATATTGGCTTCATTGCGGGGCCGCAAAGATTGAATTCGGCACGCGGGCGGAAAGATGCATTCACCGCAGCCCTGAAGAGCCACGGCATCCACGTCCGCAGCGAGTGGATTGCGGTTGGCGATATGCGCGTGGAGGGCGGGCGCAAGGCCATGGATGCACTGCTGGCGCAGCAGCCCAGACCAACCGCCGTGGTGGCCACAAACGATCTGATGGCGGTGGGCGCCCTGCAGGCCGCGCATGCGAGCAGGATTCAGGTTCCGCGCGATCTGTCCATCATCGGTTTTGACGATCTGCCCATTGCGAGCATGGTGCACCCGCCGCTTAGCACCATTCGTCATCCACGGCGGGAGGTGGCCGCGCGGGCATTCGCGCTGCTGCGGAAGGCCGTGAAAGGCGAGGGCAAAGTTGACGACTCGCCACTCCAGCCCCACCTCGTCATCCGCAGTTCCACGGCTCCGCCACTCGGGATAAAGCGGCATTAATGTCCGGCGGTCCGCCGGGACCGAGAGGTCCTGCGCGCGGGTTTTCTCGATTCGGAGAAAGAGCTGCCTCCCGGCGCGGTTTCGGTTGCGGAACGCTGCCGTGCGCGCTGCCGCCTTTGAGCCGTGCTGCTGGTCTGAGGCAGAGCCTGAGGCCAAGCCGCTTGTGAATGCGCGTTTTTCGGTTCGATATGCGATTTCTGGCCGGTCTTGGACCGCCTGCACAAAAAGTATCTTGACAATCGAATCCGCAGGGACGTAATCTTCGGTTCGATGTAAACCATTACAAAAATCTTCACTTGTGTTTTTTGTGGGTCAAGCAGTCGGTGTGTCATGCGGCTACAGAGCATCTTTTCTTGCTGCAATCGTTTTCATCACCATGAGTCGGCGGTACACGCCGCACCGAGCAGGCAGGCGCATCGGCCAATCGACCGGCGCATGCCGTGATCAGCGCGAGTTCAACCCTCGCGGAAGGGAATTTATCGGAGGACGGCAATGAAATTCAGATTTTTTCTGGCACTGGCAGGTATCGCAGTTTTCTTCTTCTTGACAGCGGGCTCGGCCGCGGCACAGAGCGGCACATCTTCGGTACAAGGCTCTGTCACC
>JAKCDN010000305.1 GCA_021841795.1 Acidobacteriota bacterium
CCGCGGCGCGCATCAGGGCTCTCGGCCTTCCCGTCGCCGCCGCGACGCAGTCCCTGCTCGCGGCCGGCCGCGCCAGTTGGTACCAGCCGGACGGGCGCGCCTGCTTTCAGCCGGCTACCGGGCAGACCGTCGCCATTCCCACCATGCCCGGCCACGCGCGCGTCGCTGATTTTCGCCGCGCCCGCGCGGTCGTGCAAGCCGGTGTCGGCGCTTCGCTCGTTGACCTCGGCGATGGCATCGCCTGCATTGAGCTGCACTCCTTCAAGAATGCCGTGGGCGAGGACGTGCTCGCGTTCATCTCCTCGGTCCTCGATCCTGCCTCTGAGGCCGTCCGCGCCTTCTCCGCTTTTGTCGTCTCCGGCGACCGTGAGAATTTTTCCGTCGGTGCGAACCTCATGCAGATTCTCCGCGCCGCCCAGATGGGCAACTGGGACGAGCTCACCGGCGTCATCCGCCACTTCCAGCGCATGACCGCGGCCATCAAATTCTGTCCCCGCCCGGTGGTGGCCGCGCCCTTCGGCCTCACCCTCGGCGGCGGAGCGGAGATCTGTCTGCACGCCGCCGGCCGCCAGCCGCACGCCGAGCTCTACATGGGCCTCGTCGAAGCCGGCGTGGGTTTGATCCCCGCCGGAGGCGGTACCAAGGAGATGCTGCTGCGCGCCTGCGACGCGGCCGCGGCGCTCGTTCCGCCCGCGCCCGGCGATCCCCCGTCCCGCTTCGCCCAGTCCGGCGCGCTCCTCGCCGCTCTTACGCGCGCGCACCGGCTCATCGCCGCGGCCAAAACCTCCGCGTCGGCCGCGGAGGCGCGCTCCATGGGGCTGCTCACCCCCTGTGACCGCATCACCATGAACCGCGAACGCCTGCTGCTCGACGCCAAGGCGCAGGCCGCCGTCCTTGCCGGCGCCGGCTATATGCCGCCGCAGCCGCGCGCCGCCATCCCCGCGCCGGGCCAGGACGCGCTGGCCGCGCTCGAATCCGGAATTGACTGCATGGGCGAGGCCGGCCGCGTTTCCGAGCATGACCGGAAGGTTGCCCGCTGGGCGGCAAACATCCTCGCTGCCGGACGCATCCCGCCCGGCACTCTCGTCAGTGAGGAAGATATCCTTGGTATCGAGCTCGAGGCCTTCCTCTCGCTCTGCGGCGAGCCGAAAACCCAGGAGCGCATCGCCTTTACCCTCAAAACCGGCAAGCCCCTTCGAAATTGAAATCCGCGCGGCCCGCGCAGTTGCGGTTCTGCTTCCGTCGGCTTACAGTGCTCCTGAGAGTGATACATGGTTCGCGTCGGTTCTCAATGTAAATTGTTTTTGGGTTGTCTCCTCTTTGCCGGCCTGGCCGTCTTCGCCTATGCGCAGAACACTGACTCGGATCCCCTCGATCGCGCCGGCCAGGTGACCCTCAACGGTCGTGCCGCGTCCTATATCGTGCACCATCTTCCCGTGAACGCCTTCCCGCAGTTGCCCGCTTCCGTGCAGAGTCAACTTCTCCGCCGCGGCTGTCTGATCCCGCAGAGCTACGAGGCCCATCAGCCGGAAAATGTGGTCCACGCCAGCCTGGAACGGCCCGGCTCCTCCGATTGGGCCGTCCTCTGCTCGGCTGGTGGCAACGTCTCGCTGCTGGTCTTCTTTGCGGACCGCCCCGATCCCTTCGTGCTGGCCACTGCCCCTGAAACCAGTCGCCTCCAGGCTCACGGCGGGACCGATATCCTCGGTTTCAACTGGGCCATCGATCCCGCGTCGCCGCAGAACGTCCACGATGCCCAGATCGGTATGAGTTATCCCTCGCCGCGCCTCGACCATGACGCCCTGGCCGACTCCGTCATTGACCGGAAAACCATCTACCGCTTCTGCGCCGGCGGCATCTGGAAAGTAGTTGCCACCGAGGACTGACCTCGCGCGCCTCCGGCATCGTCCAGCGCCTCTAACTCCCGCCCCGATCGATCGTCCCCCGACCCCTGGTATGAAAAGAACTGTCCATGTCCTCCATCCGCCCACGGATCGTAGTGCGCCGCGAACTCGGCGCGCTGCTGGATGCTGGGATGGTCGTAGAGCCAGAACACAACCAGCGCATTGGGGTGCGGATCTTCAAGCCATGCCGCCCCCAGGGCGTTGAACGCCGCCACGGCGGTCTTCTGCGGGTCGGCCACGATGCCGTGGATCGCCTCCTGCCCATACACATCCGCCTCGTGCTCAAAGTGCCGGCTGATGGCGTTGCTCACCGGCTCCGTCAGGAACATGGCAATCGAGATCGTGAAGACAAGCACGACAAATCCTGTGCACGAGTCCAGCCCCGGCGGGCCTTCGGCAGGGCCACTGTCCGGCGTCTGAAGATCGGTCGCGCCCCAGCCCTGCCCAAACCGCCTCAGCAGCGACGCGGCCGACCCCGCGCAAATCCAGTACAGAAAAAACAGCCCCACGGCCGAGCCTGCAAAGCCCTTGGCGATGTGGTCGAGCACGTAGTGGCCGCTCTCGTGGCCGAAGATGAACAGCACCTCAGCGTCCGGAATCCGCCCCGCTGTCGTATCCCACACCACGATGCGCTTGGTCGCTCCCAGCCCGGAGACGTACGCGTTCAGGCCGTTGGTCTTCCTGCTGGCCTTCATCAGATACATGCGTGAAGGTGGAATGTCGGTCCCCGTGCGCACGGCGACCTTTTCAAGTTCGTTCACAAGCGCGGCGTGGTTCTTTTGCAGCGGCTCAAAGTGATTGAAGATCGGCTCGAACAGCGGTTCCACGAAGAGCAGAAACGCAAGAATCGGTAGCGTGACGGCCCATGCGTCAAGCCAGTAGCGCCGCGGCCTGCGCTTCACCACGCTCTGGAAGAGCAGCAGGATCGGCGTTCCCAGGACGAGCGCGAGCCCCAGCGCCTTGGCGTTGTCGCTCAGCCAGCTCCCCCACCCCTGCACGCTGATCCCGTAAGCCCGCTCGAAGTGATGCGCCAGTCCATCGAGAGGCAGGCCGGCCAGGCTCGTGATGACGATAAATGCCGCAAAAAAAAGCCCCCTCTGCATCCAGGCCCGGTCTGTGATTCCCTGCATCCGCCGTTCCAGCGCCGCCCAGCCCCGCGTTGCCAGCAGCAGCCACAGGAAAACCATGCCCCAGACCGCTCCGGCAATTCCCAGGGTGATGCGGATGCGGCTCAGCGCCACGGCCTTGGCCAGCTGCTCGGGGGGCAGGGAATAGGCTGCCTGCGCCCTCGCCGGCGCTGCGGCCGCGGCGGTTGGCGAGGCCGCCGGCATCCCCACGCTCTGCGCCCTCAGCGGAACCGTCAGGGCGCAGATCAGCAAAACCGCGCCGCCGGCGATCCGCCGCAAACCGCGCCAAATTCTCATCGCCGATCTCCTGTCCCCCCGCCCGCTCTGCGACAATCGGTAGATACAAATGCGCGCACCGGAAACTCTCAAGTTTACGCCACCCCGACTCATTGCCACGTTTCGCAGGCTTGTCTCTATGCCACGTTTCCTGCCTGCCGCCGCGGCGCTCGCGCTGGCCGGATTGCCTTCCGCATCCGTGGCCCAGCAGACCGCAAACGCCTCCGTGCTGCTCGATGCCATGAGCGCCGAGCTGCACCGCGCCTTCACGTCGCTGGCTAAGCCCGTCTCTCCTGCGGCCCCCGCGGCCGCTGCCGACAAGCAGCCCCCGCCCTACTTCATCAGTTACACCGTGCACGACATCAGCACGGTCACGATCAGCGCCCAATACGGCGCGCTCACCGGCAATGGCGCATCCCGCCAGCGCACCGCCGATGTGCAGGTGCGCGTCGGCAGCCCCCAGCTCGACAACACCCATGGCAGCCACCGCAGCTCCGCCGTCGATACCATGGCGCTTCCCGTCGGCGACGATCGCCCGGCCATTGAGCGCGCCCTCTGGTTTGCCACCAACAGGGACTACGGCAATGCGCTCGATAACTACCTGCGCGTTCAAACCGAAGCTGAGGTTCGCGCCCGGGAGGAGGACAATTCTCCCGACTTCAGTGCGGAA
>JAKCDN010000306.1 GCA_021841795.1 Acidobacteriota bacterium
TCCGGTGGCAAGCGCCAGAATCTTCTCTCGGAGCGCCGCAATTCCCTGGCCCGTCAGCGCAGAGGTTGGTAATACCGCCAGGCCATTCAGCCTGGACCGCTCTGCATGCGCCGTCTGCGCGCTGGTCGCACTGTGGGGAGGAGCATCGAGTAGATCCGCTTTATTGAGCGCGACAATTGCCGGTCTGCCCTCGACCACTGCCAGCAGGTTATGTTCCTCTTCGTTGAGCGGTTGCGTCGCATCCAGCACAATGAGCACCAGTGCCGCATCGGCCAGGGCCTCGCGGCTGCGCGCTATGCCGAGTTGCTCAGCCTCTTCGTGTCCGTCGCGCAGGCCCGCCGTATCCACCAGTTCGATGGGAATGCCGCCGAGAGAGATGCGCTCTGTAACCAGATCGCGCGTTGTCCCGGGCGATGCGGTGACAATCGCCCGGTCGCGTTCCACCAATCGGTTGAAGAGGGAGCTCTTGCCGGCGTTTGGCCTGCCGACAATCGCAAGTGTCAGGCCGTCGTGCACAATGCGGCCTCGGGCAAACGAAGCTTCGAGGGCGGCTAACGGCGGCGTAAGTTCGGCGATGCGCCCCGCGATCTCCTTCTCGGAGGTAACCTCCACATCGTCTTCCGCAAAATCGATCCCGGCCTCAAGCAGGGCAATGATTTCCAGTAGCGCCTGCTTGACCGGAGTGATCCGCCGGCTCAGTGATCCGCCCATCTGGCTCGCGGCCTGGCGAGCCTGCGTTAAAGTTTGCGCGTCGATCAGGTCGCGCACCGCTTCGGCCTGTGTTAGGTCGAGCCGGCCCGAGAGAAACGCTCGTTCCGTGAATTCACCCGGTTCGGCCAGTCGCGCGCCTAGTTCGATGGCGCGGCGCAGCAGCAGTTCCAGGACGACCGGTGAGCCATGAGCCGCAATCTCCACCAGATCTTCTGCCGTGTAGGAGTTTGGCGCGCAAAACAGAGTCACCAGCGCTTCGTCGATCCGATTCGCCTCGCTGCCGCTTGCATCCAGCACTTCCGCCAGGCGCGCGCGTGCATGCTCTAATGGGTGGCGCAACTGCACTAACTGCGCAGCAATCGATGCAGACTGCGGGCCGCTTAGCCGCACAATGCCGATTCCGCCGCGGCCTGGAGGCGTCGAAATCGCGGCGATTGTTTCTGTAGCTGTGTCGGGTGCGGTCATGGTCTGCACCCAGTGTAGAGTGCGGCGCCCAACCTTAGCAGTTCACAACCATTACCGAACAGCCCGGGCGCGACGGCCGCCATTTGATCAGAAACTCCGTAACCGATGCGGGATTCATGCGCTGCATGGCTTCAAACTCGCCGTTTTTCTGGCTGTAAAGCAGAGTGCCGCGGTCGCTTAAAACCGCAAGTGCCGGAACACCCCTCCGAATGGGAATACCGTATCTCTCGGCCAGGTCAAGATTGGCATCCATCTCGCCAATATTCACATGCACCAGAACGAAATTCGAGTCGAGAATCGGTCGGTTCTGAGCGTTGTGGAAGTAGAAGTCCAGTACCTGGCAGTCTCCACACCAGTTTCCACCAAAGTCGATCAGGACACGGCGGTGGGTTGCGCTCGCCGTCTTGATCGCTGCCGCCAGATCGGCCCGGGCCTTCCCGGGATCAGGATAAATCTCGTGCGTCGCACAACTTGCGCTTCCCGCGGCTAAGACCACGAGTACTGCCAGAATCAAATGATGAGCGGTCTTCATAGGGAATTCTCAAGGCCTGTCCTTAAGGATGCCATAACAGTGCGAAAGGTCGCGCTTCGGACTCAATTCTGACCACCTTCACCGATTTGTGCGAAAATAGAGAACTGAGAAAGCGCGCCGAGGGATCCTGAGCGCGCGGAGGAATTAGCGATGGGCGATCTACTTCAGCCATGGCACCTGGTTTTGCTCGCGGTCGTGGCATTTCTGCTGTTTGGCGCCAAGCGGTTACCCGAGCTGGGCAAAGGCTTGGGCGAGGGTCTGAAGGGCTTCCGTGAAGGTATTCGCGGTATCGGCGATCCAGCCCCGCCGCCGCCGTCGCAGCCAACCCAACAGCAGAATTCCCAGCCGTCTGCGCCGCCCGCATCGAACGCGCCGACCGAGCAGAAGTAACACCGGATCTGCGAGGAACCCCATCCTCCGCCTGATCGTACTTGGCCTTCCGGCCACTGTGGCAATCTAACTGGATAAAAAGCAGAATGGCCTGTGCGCTTGCACAGGCCATTCTGCTTGTCGGTACTGAACTTCAAAACCGCTAACTCATTTATATTCCTGCGCTGAAGGATAATAACCCGGTTTGGCAGTTACCACCACGTTAGGCCGGTCCACGCGCACATCGATCGAGCGCCAACGGCTGTCGTAAATCGATTCGTGGCTCGCGTACACCAGTGTGTACTGGTTGCGGGCCTCATCGGCAATCTTGGCATAGCTCTTCTCAATATTGTTCACGCCGCGCTCTGAGAACATGTCGCCGCCCGTTGCGGCAACATACTTATACAGGATGTTGTCGTAGGCCTCAAACGGCAGATGGAAGCGATCCAGCCAGCCCTCACCCCAACGCGCCGATTCGCCCACCAGCGTGGCGTAGACGGCGATGTTGTTGGTTTGCAAGTACTTTCTCACCTCATTGAAGCTGGCCTTGCTGCCGTACTCCTTGCCGTCTGAGATCACATAAATTACGCGCAAGCGTTCCTTGGGGCGCGTCGAGAGCTCTTTGGCCGCCTCCAGGATTGCATCATTGAGGGTGTGAATCTCCTTGGGAATGCTGATGTAGCCGTTCATCGCCGTTGACCGGCCCGGCTGCAGATTTGGGTCCACGCAGTTGCCATTCTGGTAGATATTGCAACCGGCCAGCGGTCCGCTGTTGATGGGCACCATGGGGTCAGTGCCCGCCGCCTGTGCCAGCGAGAGTACGGCTGGCAGACGCGCGCCCTGCGCCCCGGTGAATCCGGTCCATTCCTTGGCGCCGTTCGTGTAGGTGAATATCGCTGCCTCGTCATAAGGGGTCAGCGCACCCTGGATGGCGTTCAGCGACTCGTTCACCTCGCGCATGTAGTTTGCCGGCAGCGTCTGGTCAATCACAAACGCAACCGAGATCGGTCGTGGATCCACGCTGAAAACCCGCAACGGCGTGCGCGCGTTGTTCTCGAACACCGTAAAGTCACGCCACGTCAGGCCTGCCACGGGGTTGCCTTTGGAGTCCTTGACCGTTACCGGAACCACCACTTCTGTAACTTGCGAGACAAAACTTGCATTTACCGCGGCAATGCCCTGCTCCGGTGGGGTGTCCTGCGTGTTGGCAGGCTGTGTGGACGGCGGGGCAGCGTGGTTTACTTTAGGCGCCGGTGCGGCTGGCGCGGATTGACCCTGGCCCGGATTGGACGAAGAAGCATTGGAGTTTGGCGTCCCATCGCTGGCGCCGATTCCTGGCGTAATTGGCCCGTTGGTTCCCGGCAGTGCCGTGGGAGCCTGGGGAGTTGGCGCATCCGGTACAGAGGCCTGCTGTTGGGCCAGAGTTCCCGGTCCCAAAGCCAGCCCGATACCGATGAGCGCCGTCAGCGCAATGGCCTTTTCTCGAACATTCACTGCGATTTCATCCTCCCGAAACCTGTTGGCGCACCCATGCACCCTAGTGAAACCCCGGAACAGGCCACACCTCACAGACTATCAGACGCAGCTGGATGCCTGGGGTTGCCCGCGCTGAGCAGAAAGATGCCGTGTATGCTTTCCGTGGAGTTAACTCTTCGTCTAACCTACCGATATGTGTCTCCGGTCCGGATTTCTGGCACTGGTGGTGGGCCTGCCGGCATTTGCCGCAGTGGGCAGGGCCCAGCTTGCGCCGTCCCCTGACGCCCCTCCGGTCAGCACTGCTCCTGCTGCCTCGCCGGATGACACGCCCGTAGCCAGTTTCAAGGTGAACGTCAATCTCGTGGATCTGTTTTTTACCGTCAAGGACG
>JAKCDN010000307.1 GCA_021841795.1 Acidobacteriota bacterium
TCAACGCATAGGTGCCGGGAACAATCATGAAAATTACTCCTATTCTCGCAGCGTTTCTTGCCGGCCTCGCACTCAGCGCCTCTGCTCAACAGGCCCCTCCGTGGAGCAAGGGCGCCAACGATCCCGCTCCGCATACCGGTTACACCTTCCGCGTGCCGGATATCGATAACATTCCAGACCTGCACGGCAATCCTGTCGGCGCGCAACTGGTGCTCTTCATCGGCGGCAACCAGTTCTTCGTTCTTCCTCAGCTGGTCACCGCTTTCGAGCGCCTGCATCCCGAGCTGAACGGGCACATCTTCTACGAGACACTGCCTCCCGGCATCCTGCGCAAACAGATGGCCCAGGACAACACTCTCACCCTCGGCAACCTCACCCTCCAGGTTCAGCCAGACGTCTACCAGGCCGGTGCGCGCGTCCTGCGCCAGATGGAGAACGACGGTCAGGTCCGCAACGTGGTCGAGTATGTGACCAACGATCTGGCCATCATGGTGCGCGCCGGAAACCCCAGACAAATTCGCTCACTCGCCGACCTCGGCCGCCCCGATGTCCGTCTCTCAATGCCCAATCCCGCCTGGGAAGGCGTGGCCAATCAGATTGCAGACTCGCTGCGCAAGGCCGGCGGCGAAGCGCTCCAGCAGGCCGTCTACAAAGACAAGGTCGCCCGCCGAACTACCACGCTCACCGAAATCCACCATCGGCAGACGCCCATGCGCATCATGAGCGGCGCTGCCGACGCCGGCGTCACCTGGGCTTCCGAAGTGCGTTTCCAACAAAGCATCGGAAATCCCATCGAGGGCGTCTCCATTCCCGATAATCAGAACACTGTCGCCATTTATGCCGGCGGCATCTTGAAAAACGCTCCCCACCCCGATGCCGCCACCCGCTGGATCGAGTTTCTTCAAACCGCGGAGGCGCAGGCCATCTATCGTCAGTTCGGCTTCAAGCCAGCCACTCATACAGCCAAATAGGACCAGAACGATGTTGACTCTTCGCAAGTCTCTCTTTTCATCGGCGCGCTTTCTTCTCGGCGCCCAGCTGCTCGGCATCTCCCTCGCAAGTTGTTCTTCGCATCAGAAGCCTCCCGCTACTCCGGCTGCTGCCGCGCCCATGAGCGCCGCTGAAACGGCGGCGCTCGTCACGCGCGGTAAACTCATCTTCGATCAAACGCCGAAGTATGCCTCGACTTACGTCGGCAATCAGCTGTCCTGCAGCGATTGCCACATCCACAGCGGCACAGCCGACTATGCGGCGCCCATGATCGATCTCGCCGGACTATTTCCGATGTTCAACAAGCGCGCCGGCCACGTCATCTCTCTTCAGAACCGTATCCAGGAGTGCTTCTCGCGCAGTGAAGCAGGCACGCCCCTGCCCACTGACAGTCCGGAGATGCTGGCCCTGGTCGCCTATATCGACTCGCTTTCGCTCGGCACGAAAGGAAAACCCTACAAAGCCCGCGGCCTCGTCAGGATTCCGGCGCTCCAGGGCAATCCCGCTGCCGGCAGGCATGTCTACATCTCCAAGTGCATCGGCTGCCATGGCGACGAAGGAGACGGCGAGCCCCCCATCCTGCCCGCCGTTTGGGGCCGTGATTCATTCAACGACGGTGCCGGCATGAACAGTACGGAAAAGATGGCTGCCTTCGTCTTCTACAACATGCCCCAGAGCCACCCTCGAACGCTCACACTGCAGCAGGCATATGACGTCGCGGCTTTCATCCACACCAAACCCCGGCCCCGCTTCAACCAGGCTTACAAAAACTACTAAAGCGGCTCCGCCGTCTCGATATCCTCAAAAAGCTGAACCGCCCACACCGCCGTAAAGGCCTCCAGTCCCTGCTGCAATGCCGCAGGGACTGCGCCTCAACTGCCGGCGGCGTCCGCATCATAGCCGTGCGACGGACCGTCCCCGGACCCACGCGCTATCCATGCGCCCGCTCCCTGGACCGTTTGGCGCCGGCCCTCAGGCTCCAGGCCATGAACGCAGGTGAAGTGCTCGAGCCTGGCCGCCGTCCCTGTCCCGTCTGCATGTAGAAGGTCTCAAAACTCGCCGCCAGATACATGCGCGCGAATGTCCTGTTCGCGCTCCGCTGCAAAATATGGCAGTCGTGATAATACTCACATCCGTCTTCGCGGAGTCGGCGTTTTAAGTGACGTAGATCACTCTACATTCATCTCGAATACCCCACAATTCCCTGAAATTTGCGGCTTATGGCCTCGCGCAAGACTACTTTGTGACAAACATCACATACAGCCCCCGCCCCAACTTGATTCCATCCTATTGAACGACACCGAGACGATCCGGTGCACTTGAAATTCACGGCCGGTTCCTGAAGAACCGCTCCGATCAATGGCTTTCAAGTCGCCAGAGTTGAAGGGTGCCGCGTAAGACCCGGTCCCCAACAAAATACTAAGCAAGCGAGGAGGAACTATGAAGCACCTTGTTCCATCAGTTCTTGTGTTTCTGATGGCAGCCGCCACCGTGCAGGCAGGAACCATCCATGGCAAAGTCTCCGGCGCCAAGGGTGAATCTGTCGTCTACATCGACGCCATTCCCGGCAAAACCTTTCCAGCTCCCACGCAGCACGCTCTGATGGACCAGAAAGGGCTGATGTTCATGCCACATCTTCTGGTCGTCGAAAAGGGCACCTCCGTGGACTTCCGCAACAACGACAGCGTGGAGCACAACGTCTTCTGGCCTTCGATCAGCGGCAACAAGAGCCTGGGCCATAACATGGGCACCTGGCCGCGCGGCCAGCAGCGCAGTTTCAAGTTTGACAGTGCCGGAGTTGTGCCGCTGTTCTGCAACGTCCATCCGGACATGGCTGGCTACATCATCGTCTCTCCCACGCCCTACTTCGCCACTACCAACAGCGCCGGCATGTTCACCATTGAGAATGTTCCCAACGGCACCTACAAGCTGACGGCATGGAACGAAGCCGGCAAGGGCAAGACCCAGAGCGTTCAGGTAACGGTCTCCGGCGATGCCGAAGCCAACATCACACTGAGCAAGTAACTCGCCAACTCGAGGCCGTGGACGCCTGCGTCCACGGCAACACCTAGATCAAAGACGACGGGACAGGGAAACGGCCGGCATGCTGAAGCGATTCGAAAACAAAACCGTCGACGCGGGGTGGTTGAACAGCAACTTCCCCTGCATGATGGCGTGTCCTGCACACACAAATGCAGGCAGATACGTTGCGCTCATTGCGGAAGGCAAATTCGAAGAGGCCTATCGTTACGCGCGCGATCCCAATCCTATGGCCAGCATCTGCGGCCGGGTCTGCGCGCATCCTTGTGAAACCGCCTGCCGCCGCGGGGCCATTGACCGCCCTGTCTCCATACGCGCGCTCAAGCGCTTCCTTACCGAGCGTCACGGTCCCGAGTCGCGCCGGCCGGTAGACGTCAATCGCGGCCGCAATCAGAAAAAACTGCCCTACAAGATCGCCGTTGTCGGCGCAGGCCCTGTGGGACTTTCCGCAGCGCATGATCTGGCGCTCATGGGCTACTCCGTCACCATCTTCGAAGCCGCGCCAGTCGCCGGCGGCATGCTCTACCTCGGCGTCCCCGAGTATCGCCTGCCGCGCAGCGTCATTCAGGCGCAGGTCCGGGAGATCCTAGCTACCGGCGACATTACGCTCAAGCTTAACCAGGCTGCCGGGCGCGACTTTACCATCTCCGGACTCCGCAGCCAGGGCTTCGACGCCGTACTTATCGCAGTCGGTGCGCACCGCAGCCGCGATCTTTCCATTCCCGGCGTCGACCTCGATGGTGTTCACAAAGGAATCGACTTCCTGCTAAACGTCAATCTCGGCTACCAGTTCACCATCGGCAAAAAGGTGATCGTCATCGGCGGCGGCAATGTCGCCATGGACGTGGCCCGCTCGGCGGCGCGCGAAGTGGTACGCCAGCATGCCCCCGGAGTTGAGGATCAGGAGCC
>JAKCDN010000308.1 GCA_021841795.1 Acidobacteriota bacterium
ACAACCGCCAGCTTGCGAACCGACGGCCCCAGCGGCAGCACGCCCTCGCCGTTCTTCAGCAGCACCATTGACTCCCGCGCCGCCTCCAGCGCCAGCGCCCGGTGCGCCGCCGAGTCCACCTCGGAGTAGGGAATTGCGTTGAATGGCACCGCCGCCGGCGGATCGAACATGCCCAGCCTCATCCGCGCCGTGAACAGCCGCGTCACGGCTGCGTCGATCTCGTCCTCGCCCAGCAGATGCTCGGCTACCGCCTGCGTCAGCGCCTTGTAGGCCGTGCCGCAGTCCAGATCGGTCCCGGCCTTCACCGCCTCCGCGTCGCCCTGCTCCTGGCTGGCGGCAAAGTGGTGTCCGTGCACGATATCGGCGATCGCATCGCAGTCTGACACCACGTACCCGTTGAATCCCCAGTCCGCGCGCAGGTGCTGCTGCAGCAGCATCGCGTTCGCGCACGCCGGAGCCCCGTCGATGGCGTTGTACGCGCACATGATCGAATCCGCATGCGCTTCCACGATCGCCGCGCGAAACGCAGGCAGATACGTGTCCTCCAGATCGTGCGGCGTCACGTCCACGTTGAACCCGTGGCGCAGCGGCTCCGGCCCGCTGTGCACCGCAAAGTGCTTCGGCGTTGCCGCCAGCTCCAGATATTTGGGATTGTCGCCTTGCAGCCCTTCCACAAATTGAACCCCCATCCTGCCCGTCAGAAAGGGATCCTCGCCAAACGTCTCCATCCCCCGGCCCCAGCGCGGATCGCGAAAAATGTTGATGTTCGGCGACCAGAACGTCAGGCCCGCAAACCGGCTGTGATCCCCGTTGCGGATCGCCTCGTTGTACTTGGCCCGGCCTTCCACCGCAATCACATCCGCAATCCGCCGCATCAGCCCCGTATCCCACGTCGCCGCCAGCCCGATCGACTGCGGAAAATTCGTGGCAATGCCGTTGCGCGCCACGCCGTGCAGCGCCTCGTTCCACCAGTTGTACGCCGGCACGCCCAGCCGTGGAATTGCCGGCGCCACGTCCTGCATCTGGCTCACTTTTTCTTCCAGCGTCATCCGCCGCACCAGATCGCTGGCCCGCGCCTCCGGACCGAGCTCCGGATTCAGATACGCGCACGTCGCCGCCGTGCACCCATTCGTCGCGCCCGCTGAGGGCGCCTGCGCCGGCGCGGAATTCCACGTTGAAAGCAGTGCGGCCATCGCCGCCAGTGCAATGCTGGTGTGTCTCATGGTTCCCTTTGCTGTTCAGCTTGGGTTGAAGGTTTCAATGCGTTCCGGGAGGCCGTGCTCAAATCCCATTCATTCTACGCGCCGGGCGGCGTCGTCCCAGACGCGCCCTCGCCCGTCGCCGCGTCCCTGCCGCGTCCTACTTTTTCCGGCGCAGGCTCGACGCCCGCACCGCCAGATGCGGAGCCACCAGCTCGCTGCGCGAACTCGCCGGCGACTTGCTTTCCGCCAGCTTCAGCGCCTGCGAGGCCGCAATCTTGCTCAGCATCTTGCTGTTCTGATCGACCGACGTGAGCGGCACGCGCAGAAAATCCGAGTACGACAGATTCCCGCAGCCCACCACCGCAATGTCTTCCGGAACCCGCAGTCCCGCATCGAAAATGGCCCGCATCGTCCCCAGCGCCACCGGATCGTTGAAGCAGAAGATTCCGTCCGGCCGCACCTTGTTCGCCAGCAGTTTTACCGTCGCCGCATAACCCGCCTGGTCGCCCACGTGATCGCCTGAGGGCCCGATGGATACAACATGTCCCGCCGCCGGCGTCATCTGGTGCGATGCCAGCGCCTGCTTGTAGCCCTCAAGCCGGCCCATCGCCGTGCTCACCTCCGGACCGCGGATGTGCGCGATGCGCTCGCAGCCCTGCTCGATCAGATGCGTCGTCGCCAGCGATCCCACCGCCTGGTCGTCCACGCCCACAAAGTTCGATGACAATCCCGGAAATTGCCGATCCAGCAGTATGTACGGAATCTTCCGCTCCTCGATCTGACGAAAGCTCTCCGTCGTCCACTGCGATGAGGCAATCAGCATCACATCCACGCGCCGCGCCAGCAGTTGCGCAATCTCTTCCTGCTCCAGCGCCGGATCTTCGTCGGACGACGAAATGAAAAGACTGTAGCCCTTCTTGCGCACATCCACTGAGATTCCCTTGGCGATCTGCGCAAAGAAGGGATGAAGCAGGTCGGGCACCACCAGGCCTATCGTCCATGTCCGGCCCGTGATCAGCGAACGCGCCGCAAAGTTCGGCTGGTAGTTCAGCTCCTTCATCCGCTTCAGCACCCGCTTCCGCGTCTGCTCGCCGATATCCGGATGGTTGCGCAGAACCTTTGAGATGGTGACCACCGATAGGCCCAGATCCTGTGCGATGTCTTTCAGCCGCGCAACCATGCCTCGAATGCCTCCACGCTCTATGCCTGTTGAATGAAGACGATACCAAATGCTCCCAGTGTACATCGCATCAATCGCGTCATTCTCCTGAATCTCTGCGCTTGACAGCGCCGCCGCGCGGCCTCTACCTTTCCAGGCTGTAATTTGTTTCATTAGTAAAGTCGAGCCGGAAACCGCAACCACTGGAGGCGCTCCCATGCGTAGGATGAGATCTCGGCTTCTCGGCAGCCTGTTCCTGGCTCTCGGCCTGCATGCGCAGGCGCCGGTCTCTCCGCAGACGCCCGCTGCGCCGCGCGCGTCCCAGCCGCCGCCGGCGGTGGTGGCCGGGATTCCCGTCAACTACGACGAAGCCAGGGTTGGCGCCTACACCCTCCCCGATCCGCTCCTGCTCGCGAACGGCAAGCGCGTAAACAACCCCGGAACCTGGTGGAAAAAACGCCGCCCGCAGATTGAGGCCCTCTTTGAAACCGAGCAGTACGGCCGCGATCCGGGCCGGCCGTCCCATGAAAGCTTCGACGTGACCGACAAAGGCACGCTCGCGCTCGGCGGCAAGGCGATTCGCAAGCAGGTCACCATCTCTTTCTCTACGGATCAGGCCTGGCCCCGCATCCACCTGCTCATCTATCTTCCCGCCGTGGCCCGCAAACCCGTGCCGATCTTCTTCACCATCAACTTCGGCGCCATCCAGAATGCGGTTGACGATCCCGGCATTACGCCCATCGAAGTCTGGAATCCCCGTACCGGCCTAAAGATGATGCCTCCGCCCGGCCGCGGTTTCGGCCGCATCGACGTTACGCCGCTGCTCGATGCCGGCTTCGGCGTCGCCACCTACTACTACGGCGACGTGGATCCCGATTCCCTCAATGGCTTTCCCAACGGAATTCGCGCCCGCTATCTCAAGCCCGGCCAGACCCAGCGCGATTCCGCTGACTGGGGCTCGATCGCCGCCTGGGCCTGGGGCATGAGCCGCGTCGAAGATTACTTTCAGACCGATCCTGCCATCGACGCCACGCGCGTGGCCATTCACGGGGTCTCGCGCCTCGGCAAAACCGTCATGTGGGCCGGCGCGCACGATCGCCGCTTCGCTCTGGTCATTGCCAGTTGCTCCGGCGAGGGCGGCGCCGCCCTCAGCCGTCGCGACTACGGTGAAACCATCGCCCATCTCACCGCTCCCTCGCGCTATCCCTATCAGTTCGCCGCCAACTACGCGCAGTGGGCGGGCTTCCCTGACAAGGCGCCCATGGACGCCAATCTGCTCATCGCCCTCATCGCGCCCCGCCCGCTCCTGCTGCAAACCGGAAACACCGACTACTGGTCCGACCCCAAAGGCGAGTTCCTCGCTGAGGTCGCGGCCGCTCCCGTCTACCGCCTGCTGGGCAAAGACCCGCTCGATACCGATCTCTGGCCCGCTGCCAAAACCTCCATCCTGCACGACCTCGGCTACTACATGCATGACGGCGGCCACGGCATGGTGCCTACCGACTGGGCGGTCTACATCCAGTTCATGAAGATGCATCTGCATCCCGAACCGTAGCCCGTC
>JAKCDN010000309.1 GCA_021841795.1 Acidobacteriota bacterium
GTGATACACCTCGGCCTGAAGCAGGAAGGTCGCAGTATCGGACCAGGCTGTTGCCGTGGCCGTAATGATCCGGCCTCCCTGCATGAATCCGCTCGAATCGATGCTGGTGAAAGGGCACGGGCCGGCGATGCACAACGCGCGCGCGTCGTGAAACACATTGCTGACGCCGGCGTCGAGCCGTATGGAGCCTGTCGCGGCCGCCCAGAATCCATCCGGAGAGCAGAGACCCTGACGATGGCAGGGAACGTTTGCCTTGTTGGCCACGACAAATGTCCTGGCCGCGCTGCCCACATTCTCCTGGTTTTCGGAGTTCACCGTATACCTTACGCGAATATCGGAGACGACGGTGGGCACGGATGAGGAGCCCACTGCGACCTCGGCGGTCTTTGGCCGCATGGCCGCGACAATCAGCCGGCGCAACAAGGAGCGCAACCGGATGGTCACCGGCAGTTCGAGGTTCTCGTAGCCGGGGTCCTGAAAACGGAGCATCACCGTCTGTCCGGGCAGGACCGTGCCGGGAATGTCGAAGCGAAAGTATCCCGAGGAATCGGATCGCGTGCTCAGGCTGGACCCCTGGTAAACGGCGGTGATTTCGACGCCGGCAATGGGCTGCTGCTTGCGCACATCGGAACTGGCGCGGATGACCGCGCCCTGGATGATGGACCAGCGCGGCCGCCAATGGCGCAGGCCGGCGATGAGCAGAACAGAGGCTGCGATGCCGACGGCGACAAATGTCAATACGAGGGTTCTTTTACGAGCCATGGTTCCGGAGCGTCCCTCCTTCATTGGACGCAAAAATCAGTCGTCCCGCTGCGCGCCGCGGGCTACCCATCGCCGGGGAATCCGCGTCTTACTCATGCAGGATTGAGAGACGCCGATTTTCAAGCCATCTACAATCAACTGGTGTTGCGGAAGGCGTTCTGCGCATCCACGCATCACCTTGAGAGGTTACCGAACTTGAACCGGTTGGAACCAAGAACGTCACGACGCAGCCTGCTTCGCCAACTGACATGCCTTTCTCTGGGACTGCCCCTGGCGCGGGCGGCAGCAACCGCCGGCACGCCGGATGACACCGATTATCAAGACCTGCGCGGATCGGTGCAACTCAAGTACGCGGATCTGGCCGCAACCCTTTCTCCGCAGGACGACAAATGGCTTGACGACCTGGAGCGGGCATGTTTTCAGTTCTTCTGGGAGCAGGCGAATCCGCAGGTCGGCCTGATCAAAGACCGCTGCAACGCGCGGGCCCAGGACGAAAGCCTGGCGGCGAGCATTGCGTCCACCGGCTTCGGGCTCACGGCCATCTGCATCGGCGATCAGCGCGGGTACATCGGCCACGCGGAAGCGCGTCTGCGGGTGCTTCGTACGCTGTCCTTCCTCTGGCACAAGCTGCCCACGCAGCATGGTTTCTTTTACCACTTTGCCAACCTCAACACCGGCGAAAGGATGTGGGACTCCGAGGTTTCGTCTGTCGATACGGCGATTCTGCTGTGCGGCGTGCTCACATGCAGGCAACACTTTCATGACCGGGACATCGACGAGATGGCGCATGCCATCTTCGATCGCGTGGACTGGCGCTGGCTCTCGGAGGACACCAGTCTCGTATCCCAGGGCTGGATGCCGGAGATCGGCTTTATCCCGTCGCGGTGGGGCTCCTACAGCGAGCTGATGATGATCTATCTGCTGGGCATGGGATCGCAATCCTACCCGCTGGCGAAAGAAACCTGGTCGGCGTGGAAGCGGCCGATCTTCGAGTACGAAGGCATGCGATACATCGGCTCGTTTGCTCCGCTGTTCGTGTATCAGTATTCGCAGGCATGGTTCGATTTCCGGCACAAGCGCGACCTGTACGCGGATTATTTTCTCAATTCGGCGGTGGCGACCGAGGTGCACCGCCGTTTCTGCGTCTCGCTGCATGCGCAATTCTCCGATTACAGCGATGATGTCTGGGGCATTACGGCGTCTGACTCCACGCATGGCTACGTGGTGTGGGGCGGACCGCCGGCCAAGGGGCCGATCGACGGCACCATTGTGCCATGCGCTGCCGGCGGCTCGCTTCCCTTTCAGCCCGCGGCGGCATTGCGCGCTCTCAGGACCATTCAAGATCGTTATCCGAACGCCTGGTGCCGCTACGGCTTCGTGGATGCGCTTAATCCGCTGACCGGATGGTACGACACCGATGTGATCGGCATCGATCTGGGGATTACCATGCTGATGGCCGAGAACCTGCGCACCAGCTTTGTCTGGGATACGTTCATGAAGAATCCCGAGGCGCAACGCGGCATGGCCCTGGCCGGGTTCGAGCGCTACAACGCCGACAGCCTTTGACGGCGCCTGGCATCTGCGCTCAGCCGGCTGCCGATTCCACTCGAATGGGAGCCGGCTCATAAGGCCGCGACCGGAGGACAGCCCTGCTGACAGGCACTTCATTGAGCAACCTTTCGGCGGCTTGCACCACGGGATTCTCGTGAAACCAGCGCTGCATCACATTCTCATGGAGCACGTTCAAGATGGCCAGCAATGACATGCCCTGGTGGTGCGCCATCCATTCGCGCACCAGAACGGGCTTGCGTGGCGAGCCGGTGTAATCGGCGGCCTCATAGAACCCGTAAGGGCCCATCCAGCCGGCGGAGGCCATGCGGCGCAGGTTGTCGAGCGCCGCGGAAGGATCGACGCCCAGGGCGAGGAATGTGGAATAGGGAGAGACGACCGGCCCCGCTGTGGCCTCGACGGAGAGCGCCGTGCGCGGCACGCCATAGGCGTGGTACTGGTAGTGTCCGCCGTCGTCTTTGCGCGAATTGCCCGACTCCGAGATGCCCCAGGGAATGTTCAGGGAGCGGGCAAAGGCCCGCTGTACGGAGACGCAGGCATCCAGCGTGCGCGCCAGGAGCGTGCCGGGATAACTGCGCATCCACAGGGACGGCATCAGGTACTCGAACATGGTTCCCGACCAGGAGAGAAGCACGAACCGCCCATAGGCGCACACATGCTCACGCGAAAGCCTCGACCAGCTCTGCGCCGGAAGATCGCCGCGGGCGATGGCAAGGAAAGTGGCGATGCGCGCCTCGGAGGCCATCATGTCGTAGCATGCATCGTGCCGGCGTTGCGCGCGCGCGTCATAGCCGATGGAAAGCACGTGCTGCGCGGGATCGACGAGAAATGAGAAGTCGGTCTCATCGGCAAGGCGCTCGGCATTCTGCTCCATCGCATGCAGGTCGGATGCAAGGGCGCGCAGATTGCCCATGGCTGCGGACAAGGCCGCGCGCAGACGCCGGACAAGCATCTCGATCTCCGGCTGCCCGGCAGTCGCCACCAGGCCGCCCTCGAAGCGGGTGTCGAGCGATGCCGCGAACAGCAGCGCGCCGTGGATCGAAAGCGTGTGCAATTCCTCGTCACGGTAGAGCGGCGACCATGCATGCAACGGCGCAAATTCGGGCAGAGTCCAGGGGAGATAATCGTGGAGCAAAGCAAGGATGGCCTCCACGCGCTGCAGCGTCTCCGTAAGCCACCATCGGCTGTCGGAGGCTTCGGCAGGCGAAGCCAGAGCCTCTGCCAGCGCAGCCTGGGCTGCCGGCAGCCATGCAATCCACTCGGGCGCGCCGGCGCCGGGCAGCCGCAAGCGGCGAATCGACGCAGGCAGGCTTTTCTCGTTCTGCATCAAGCGCCAGTGCGTCTGCAGGCCGGTAAAGAGCGCCGGGCGCAGCAGCGGCTGTTGCGCGGCGTGCCGCGCGCCGGCGCGGAGCGTATAGAGCGAAGCTGCCATGTTGCCGCTGTCCACCGAGGAAACAAAAGAGGCTCCGTCCAGCGGGTAGAGGGTTTTGGTGTCGTACCAGTTGTAAAGATGCCCATGGAGCTTATCCAGCCTGGCAATGGTGGCCAGGGTGCAACCGTTTAGCCTGGCGAACTCCGGCACGGTAAGG
>JAKCDN010000310.1 GCA_021841795.1 Acidobacteriota bacterium
ACCGTCACGCCCGGCTTCGACTTTGCCGATTATGAGAGCGGAAACCGCGAAAAACTGGCCGCCGAGTGGCCCGCGGAGGCCGCACGGATCGCTGCGCTCACGCGAAAATAGCCTGCTCCCGCCGGCGCGCACATGGCTGCCCGCCTGGGCGCCTAGCGCCGCTCGCGAAAAAATCCGCGCAGCAGCGCGGCGGATTCTTCACTCAGAATCCCCTGCTCCACCTGCATCTGATGGTTGAGCTGGGGATGGTTCAGCACCGCAAGCACCGAGCCGCAGGCGCCGCTTTTCGGGTCTGCGACCGCATAAACCAGGCGATCGATGCGCGCATGGATCATGGCTCCCGCGCACATCGCGCACGGCTCCAGCGAAACATGCACCGTGCAACCGGCCAGCCGGTAGTTGCCCAGGGCCGCGGCTGCCGCGCGCAACGCCACAACCTCGGCGTGCGCTGTCGGGTCCACGTCGCGCAGCACGCGGTTCTGGCCGCGAGCCAGAATGGCCCCGTTATAGACGACGACCGCGCCGATCGGCACCTCGCCGGCCTCGCCGGCCAGCCGCGCCTCTGCCAGAGCGGCCGCCATGGCTTCGCGATCATCCATCATGGCTCTGATGTTAGCGCCGCCCGCCGCCGCGCGGGCCTATCTCCGTCGGCGCGGCCGACCGCCGGCTGCTGCTGCGTCATGCAGTGCAGCGTGCCCAGGCCCCAGACCAGATCGACCGCGTGCACCCCAATCACCTCGCGCTCCGGAAATGCCTCGGCAAGCGTGTTGAGCGCGATGCGGTCATTGGGATCGTGGAAGGTGGGCGCCAGCACCACCCCGTTGGCAATGTAAAAATTGGCATAGCTCGCCGGCAGGCGCTGGCCGCGGAAGATGACCGGCCGCGGCATCGGCAGCTCGATCACGGTCAGTTGCTTCCCTGCTGCAGTGCGCACCCGCTTCAGCCGCGCAAGATTCTCCGCCAGCGGCGCGTGATTGGCATCGCCGGGGTTGGACTCGACCGCGGTGATAACCGTCTCCGGGCCCGCGAACCGCGTTATATCGTCCACATGGCCATGCGTATCGTCGCCCGCAATGCCGCGGTCCAGCCAGATAACCTGATCGATACCCAGATAGTCGTAAAACACGCGCTCCAGTTGCTCGCGGCCGAGGCCGGGATTGCGCTGCTGCACTTCACTCAGCAGGCACTCTTCCGTCGTCAACAACAGCCCCGCTCCGTTCGTATCGATCGATCCGCCTTCCAGCACCACGCGCCTGGCCCCGCGGCCGTCTTCCACGCACGGCTGCCAGCAAGGTACGCCCAGCAGCTTCTCCACCCGCCCCGGAAGCCGGTCGTCGCGCCGCCAGTCCTCATACTTGGCCCAGGCGTTGAACCGCCAGTCTGTCAATGCCACTTGCCCCTTGGCGTTGCGCACAAAGATCGGGCCGGAGTCGCGCGTCCAGCCGCGATCGGTGGGCCAGCGGTGAAAACTTACCTGGTCGAGATTGGCGCCCGCGCGCTGCAGCATGTTGCGCACGCGCCGTTCCATCGCCGCGTGTTCCACAATCAGATGCACCCGCTCCCGCGCCGCCAGCAGGCGCACGATCTCCGCATAAAGCCAGGGAACCGGCGCGAACTTCCCCGGCCAGTCCCCGGGATTGTGCGGCCACGCAAGCCACGTAGCCTCGTGCCGCTCCCATTCTGCGGGCATGCGGTAGCCAAGCTGGCGCGGGGTCTGCTTCCGGATATCGTTTGCCATGTCTATTCGCGGTGGCCCGGCTCGGCGTCCAGAAAACGCTGCGTAAGCGGCGCATACGCATCCACGCGGCGATCGCGCAGAAAAGGCCAGTTGCGGCGCGTGTCCTCAATCAGCGCGCGATCGATCTCGCCCATCAGGATCTCTTCCCGGTCGTGGCTCGCTTTAGCCACAATGCGGCCGAACGGATCGGCCAGAAAGCTCCCGCCCCAGAACTCGAGCCCCGGTCCCGCGGCCCGATTGCCCAGAATATCGCCCTGCTCGTGACCCACCCGGTTCACGCCCGCCACATAAACGCCGTTGGCGATCGCGTGTGCCCGCTGGATGGTCTGCCACGCATCGTACTGCGCCTCGCCGAACTCCTCTTTCTCCGCCGGATGCCAGCCGATGGCCGTGGGATAGAACAGCACCTCCGCGCCCTGCAGCGCCGTCAGCCGCGCTCCCTCCGGATACCACTGATCCCAGCAGACCAGCGTGCCCACCCGGCCTGCGCTCAGATCCACTGCCCGGAACCCCAGATCCCCCGGCGTAAAGTAGTACTTCTCGTAGTACAGCGGATCGTCCGGGATGTGCATCTTGCGGTAAATGCCGGCAATCTCTCCGTCCCGGTCCAGCGTCACCGCCGTGTTGTGATACAGCCCCGGCGCGCGCCGTTCGAAGAGCGAGGCCACGACCGAGACCCGCGCCTCGCGCGCCGCCTCGCCGAGCCGTGCCGTCGACGGCCCCGGAATCGCCTCGGCCAGATCGAAAAGCGCAAGCTCCTCGCGCTGGCAGAAATACTGTGTCCGGAAAAGCTCCGGCAGGCACACCACCTCCGCGCCGCGGCATGCGGCCTCGCGAATGTGCTCCACCGCGGCGGTAAAGTTCGTCTCCGGGTCCGGGCCCATGCGCATCTGTATCAGCGCCACCGCGAATTTGCGCGCTCTTGTCATGCCCTGTCTTCCGATCTTTTCGGTGCGCGAAACCTGCGCAGACGACAAGGCCAACCCCGCCGGGCGGAATTGGCCTCGATTCGCCGCAACCCTGTTTGGATGGTTGTATCCGGCCGCGGCTCTCTGTCAAAAGCCTGCCGGATGCAATCCCCTACTCGTCCAGAATCATCACCGCGGCGGCAATCGACGTCGTCCATTTGCCGTTCTTGTCGCCCACCGCCGACTGCGTCACGTTGCTGGTGCGGACAATCTTGTTCGAGATGCGGTAGATCTCTTTCTTCTCGTCCCAACTCTTGTCGGGATCGAAGTCCACGTCAAGGGTCGTGGCCAGCATCTCCGCCGCCAGCTCCTCGGCATACTCGCCCGCTTGCTCCTCGGTCTCGCCGTAGCTGTGATGCTCGCTCAGGTAGCCATAGGTATTGCGGTCGGCCGGAAGCGCCACGCCAATGCTCGACGCCAGCAGCCGGTGCGGCTCGCGCGTGGAGTTCTCCGCGATAACCGCAAACACCACCTCGCCGTCATTCAGGTACTTCAGACCTTCCTTGCGCGAGATCAATTTGCAGTTCGGCGGAAAGATAGATGAAACCCGCACCAGGTTCTGCGATGCGATACCGGCATCCCGAAGGGCCAGCTCAAACGAGGTCAACCGCTCCTTGTGTTTGCCGACGCCTTTGGTGAAGAAAATCTTCTTCGGGACCATGCTTTTTCCCAATTTCGATGTACCCTCCGTAGGGTGGAAGATTGAGGAAGTTTTTGAACGTTCCCGCATGAGTCTATCGCATCCGGGCCGGTGCGGCCAGTGTTTCTCGGCAAATTTATCCGCGCTTCATACTGAAGCGTGAAACTCCCCGCCCATCCAGCCCCCGCCGGACACGCTCGCCGCTGCCGGATCTCTCCCGCGCGCGCTCCGGCGCAGACATTCGCAACAACTTTTCCGCCCCCGCCGCGTTGAACTCTGTATGAAGCCAATCTCACAATCCGGCATCCGCAATCTGGGCATCTTGCTTGCCTGCGCTCTGGCCTCTGCCTCGCTCGGCGCTGCCGCGGCGCCGCCTCCTGACTCGCCGGACGCGCTCAATGCTCCAGCCTCGGCCCCTGCCGGCCCTGCGCCTTCCATTCTCCAGTGGGCGCCCCCGGCGCTCGCCGCGCTCGGCTCCCAGGCCCTGGCCAATGAGAGCTTCACCCTCGACCGCTCGATGCTGGCAGTCACGGCCGGCTGGCTCGACGGCGGCGATCCCGAGGTGCAGCGTTC
>JAKCDN010000311.1 GCA_021841795.1 Acidobacteriota bacterium
TGAGGAGTGAATACGGAAGAACCTTCCGCGAAGGGGAAGCAGCTCCGAACTGAAGCTGGAGCCGACGGTCAGACTTGAACTGACGACCTGCTGATTACGAATCAGCTGCTCTACCAACTGAGCTACGTCGGCCTGCTCTTTCGATTGTATCGTCGAGCCGGACGCAGGTAAAGGAGAGCCGAGGATTAGCGGGCGCCGGCATCGGCAGGAAGCTGCGCGCCGCAAGCCTGGACGCTGATGACCGGCTCCGATATGGCTGGGCGGCAGAGGCGGCAGGCCGGGCTCGACGGCTGGGTTAAGGAGCCGCAAGAGTTCGGGCGGCGCTATGCCCACGTGGTGGTGGCTGCCGATCAACTGGAGCAGGCGCGCGCCATTGCCACCCAGCCGATCCCGCAGCAGATTGTCTACGGCGAGGCGGAGGCAGAACCGGAGTTTGTAGAACCGGAGTGTCCCAAATGCGGCTCGAATGACGTGGTTCTGGAGGGCGTAGACCCGAAGAACAGGTGGCGCTGCGAGGAGTGCGGGGAGCAATGGCTTGCAGAACTGCCGCAGGCTGAAGGGTAGATGGACCCGACGCCAGAACCGGACCGTTCAAACGGAAAGAGCCGCCCGGCAACAGGGCAGCTCTTTCCTTAGGGAGAATAGTTCCAACGGAGGCAAACCCATCAGAACTTTCTGGCTGCATGTTAGGTTCGGGGGGAGGCAGTGTCAAGGGAAAACGTGCACAAAAATAACTGATTTAAAATCATATGATTACCAGATTAATTGCGCGGCGGAAAATGAGCCCTTATTCGCCGGACATTCGCCCAATCAACTTCGCGTTTTCCCGTGATTTTGCTGAGTTTCCTTAGGTTTATGTCTATTTTTCCACAGGATAGTGCGGGGGTTAACCTTTCGGATGCTGCCCGTGGGAGGTCCGGTTTTTTTCCTCGGGATCTTCCCGCAAGCCGAGATGGATGAACTCCACGTCGAAGATTGAGGATGCGGGTTTACCGGTAGCCATGCGGTAGAGGGCTCTGCCCCCGCCGAAGAAGCCGCCAAGGAGGATTGCGGCACCGACACCGATGAGGCTGAGCACGGAGATGCCCATGAGCAGCCTTCCGGTCTTGGCAATCTCAGACTCGACGGGCTGGGGGATTGAGGTAAGGTCGGCTTCGTAGTGAACCGCTTCAAGCAGGCGGTGGCTTTCATCGGGAATGGCATCGCCGCTGACGATGACCACCAGCGGGCCGCTGTCGCGCACTTCGAGCGAGGCGACGTCGGAGTCATTGAGCGGTTTGGGCCAGGGCGGCTGCGCTTTATTGCCGACCTTGAGATAGGCCCGGATCAGATCTACCTGCGCGTGGGCAATTTGCGGAGTGGGGTAATCGACGATGGTGAGCGTGGCGGGCCCCGAAGCAAGCGAGTAGCTGGCAGTAACGGCCTCGGCGCCCTTGTCAAAGTCAACCAGGGAGGGCGGCAGCACGCCGCCTGCGCCCGCGTAACTGGCCGGCCCGACAGCGTAGTGCAAGGTCTGCGGCTCGAGGTTGGTCTTGGGCAGATCGTACAAAATGGGCGGGATCAAGGCTTTAATTCCACCGGCACGGGGCAACTGGCGCGCAATTTCGCGCAGTTCTCCGGCCGACATCGGCCCTACACGCGAGAAGTTCGCGTCGACCACCATGGTTCCGGCCCAGAAGATGACACGGTTTTTGTTGGACGCCGCACCGTCGCCAATCTCAGCCTTGGGCCAGCCATTCTGGCGATAGTAGCTGTAGGCTCCGTAGGCCCCGCTGACATCGTTGAAGCGGAGGGCGCGCAGGGCGAGGGTCTCGTCCTCGCGCTTGTAGCCGGCAAGCACGGCGGCGTTGAAGCCGTACTCTTTGAGCGCAGCGGCATTGGGCGCGTCAACCTGCGCCGGATCGGTGAGGGTCTTCGACGGCTCGGCCGCGGTCCAGCCATCAAATTCATCGGGCAGCAGCGCCTTGGGCGAGGGAGGGAGGGTGAGAACCGTGGCCGATTTTTTCTCCGCGGCAGTCGGCTGCGCCGTCTGGGCCAACACCGCCGCCGCGCCAGAGCCAATTGCTACCGCACCGCAAACCGCTACCAACCACCGCATGGAAAAGACTCGCTTCTTGAGGGGCAGCGTCGGACGCCACCCCCAATCTTCAGGGTACACGGTTACCACGCGCCGGCGCTGCCGGTGCATCGGCCTCCGAAACGGTGAGGGCAAAATTGCGCGACGCGGGCCTGCCAACAGCGGCGTTGAGGACGGAGATGATGCCGGTGCGGCTTAAGGCTGCCATGGATTCATCCAGCCGGCTCTGGCTGACGTGAGCGTGGGTATAGCGGCTGAAGCATTTCAGGATCCAGCATCGTCCAGGTGCAGTTGTGCCTGCCAGGCCGCAAAGGCAGCGAGAGAGCGCTCGCACTGGAGGCGGTGACGCTCCTTTTTATCGCGGATTTTCCGGCGCAACTCTTCTTCGAGGGGCTCAAGCAGATCGAAGGTGATGTTCGCGGGCTGGAAGCCTTTGCAATCAGCGTGGGTAATATAGTGCACCAGTGAACCCAGGGCGGTGGGACGCGGAACCGGCACGGGCTGGCGGCCGTGCGCGATCGCAGCAGCGTAGATTCCGGCGAGCAGGCCCGTGGCGATGGATTCGGTGTAGCCCTCAACGCCACTGATCTGCCCGGCAAAGAGGATGACCTGCTGCGCGGAACGATGCGCAGGCACTTCCGCAGGTCCACCGCCGGGAACAGACTGAAGCGGGCTGGATTTTGGCGCAAGGCGCAGGCATGGGTCGAGCAGTGCCGGCGCGCAGATATAGGTATTGCGATGGATCTGGCCGTAGCGAAGAAAGCGCGCGTCTTCGAGGCCGGGAATGAGGCGCAGAACCTGGGCCTGCTCGCCAAACCGGAGGTGATTCTGGAAGCCGACGAGATTGTAGCTGTCGGCACGGAGGTTTTCCTTGCGCAACTGCACCACGGCCCAGGGAGTTTTGCCGGTGCGCGGATCGCGCAATCCCACGGGCTTCATGGGACCGAAGCGCAGGGTATCGCGGCCTCGGCGAGCGAGAACTTCAATCGGGAGACAACCCTCAAAGTACTCCAGGTTTTCCCAATCCCTGCTTTCAGCGGCTTCAGCGGCGACGAGGGCGTCGTAGAAGCGGTCGTACTGGGCGCGGTCCATGGGGCAGTTGATATAGTCGGCAGTTCCCTTGTCCCAGCGCGCGGCAAAGTAGACGCGACTCATGTCGATGGAGTCGGCATCGACGATGGGGGAGATGGAGTCGTAGAAGGCGAGATGGCCGGAGCCGGTCAGCCGCTCAATCTCGCGGCTTAAGGCGTTGGAAGTGAGCGGGCCAGTGGCAATGATGGTGCAGCAAGTGCCGTCGTGGCCGTGGGGGGGCGTCTGGTCGAGCGTTGTGACTTCCTCTCGTATCACGCGAATGCGGGGCTCGGCTTGAATGGCTGCCGAGATGCGGCGGGAAAACTCCAGGCGATCGACGGCGAGGGCATGCCCAGCCGGGACGGCGGTTTCGTCGGCGAAGCGCAAGAGCGCGGAGCCGGCGCGGCGCATCTCCTGCTTGAGGAGCCAGGGCGCGGTGAAAGGCGCCTCGCTTTTAAGTGAGTTCGAGCAGACGAGTTCGCCGAAGTCGGTGGTCTGGTGGGCAGGCGTCAGGCGCGGTTTGCCGTCGACGAGGGCGCGCATCTCGTAAAGATCCACCTGACAACCCAGGCGCGCCGCGGTGAGCGCAGCCTCAGGTCCGGCGAGCCCACCTCCAATAACGCGAATCTTCACGAACGAGCCTCCGCTTGATCCTGGTGCTGGACGGGCACGGCAACGCCTTCGGCGAGGCGGCGGATGGCGTCTCCGCCGAGACGCACGTTGCGCCACTCGTCCAGAAATTCGGCGCCCATGGCGCGGTAG
>JAKCDN010000312.1 GCA_021841795.1 Acidobacteriota bacterium
CGGGTGGTGTCGGCCAGCTCGTCGCGGCCGATGGCGATCTTCTCGCGCAGCGCGATGGGCGCGGTTTTGTGGTTCACGCCGATGAGAGCGAGTGTCATCGCGGACCGAACCTGTGTACCTGGCTGAAGAAGTTGAAGGCCCAGACGGCCATCATGACCACCAGGGCCGCGCCGGAGACGTAGGCGGCCCTGCGGCCGCGGAGGCCAATGCCGCGGCGCAGCAGGAGCAGGGTGACATAAACGATCCACATGACAAAAGAAGCGATGATGTTGGGATCGAGAAAGTAGGATGCGCCGAGAGAGGTTTCCTGGACCAGGACGGTGCCGATGAGCAGGCCGATGGTCATGCAGGGGAATCCAAACTCGAGAGTGGCCAAGGCGAGCCGCTCCAGGGTATCGAGCGGGGGCAGCCAGTCGAGGGGCTGCCAGCGGCCGGCTTTTGCGGCCTTCAACTTGCCTTTAATGCGGCGCTCCTGCACCAGGTACATCAAGGAGGCGAGCAGACTGAAGCAGAGCGCGGCGTAGGCGAGGAGCAGGGCGATGATGTGCGCGACCAGCCAGCTCATCCAGACGCGCTGGGAGGGAAAGCGATAGCGGTCGTGGCCGAGCGACGGGATGAAGACCAGAAAGAAGGTTGCCGGCAAAGCGAAGATTCCAAGCGAGATGGCATCGTAGAACCACCAGACGAGGAAGAACAGGCTGGCCACGGCAAAGCCGAGCAGGGACTCGATCTCGCGGACCCCGACAGGCATCCAGTGATGAGCCTGGACGAGCATCTCGACGACGGAGACAAAATGGAAGAAATAGCCCATTCCGCCCACGTGGACGCAAAACTTGCGCCAGGGCAGGGATCTGGAGAGGACGGCTGGGAAGATAGAGACACAGCCGCCGATATATAAAATGGCCGCAACTCGTAGCCAAAGCAGGTACATGGCAGTTCTTACCTTAAAGGCGTTACCGATCAGTATACTGTGATGTAAATCACCCTACGGAAACCTGGGCGCGCACCCGATTGTGCGTTCATTTCGCCGCAAATTCCACTCCATATCATGCTATCGCTGCGCCTGACCGCCGCGATAGTCTTAGAACCAGCGTGAACCCCAGCGACCGCAATCATGATGGCATGCCGATGCCGCTAACCGACTCCGCAGCGCCCGCAGGCGGGGCCGGACGGGAGGAGACGACGGCGGTGTGCGCGCCTGACGATGGAGCGGCAGCAGATGAGTTTGCCCTGACGCCCGAAGCGGCGGCCGAGAGGCGACGCCCGGCGGAGAAGGCGGCGACGGAGCTGACTCCGTTCATGCGGCAATGGACGACGGCCAAGCAGCAGCATCCCGACGCGCTGCTCTTCTTTCGCATGGGGGACTTTTACGAGCTGTTTTACGATGATGCGGCGGTAGCGAGCCGGGAGCTGCAACTGACGCTGACGGCGCGGGACAGGGAGCGCAGCATACCCATGTGCGGGGTTCCGTACCACGCCGTGGAGCAGTATCTGACGCGGCTTCTGCGCAAAGGGTACCGGATCGCGCTGTGCGATCAGATGGAGGATCCGAAGCTCACGAAGAAGATCGTGCGACGCGAGGTGACCCGGGTTCTGACGCCGGGGACGGCGATGGATGCGGGCCTGGGGCAGGAGCAGAACAACTATCTGGCGGCACTGCATGAAGCGGGGACCAAAGGAGCGCGGCCTTCCGGCGGAGTTTGCGCGGTGGCGCTGCTGGATGTATCGACGGGGGAGTTTCGCACCTATGAGTTTCACGGCGCGAGCGCGCGGGCGCTGGCCGTGGACGAGCTGCTGACGGCGGGGCCTAGCGAGCTGCTGGTGGCGGGGAGCGCGGAGATTCCGGCGGAGCTGGAACGCATTCCGGCGCGAACGCGGGTGGAAGACTGGGTGTGGACCCGGGAGTTCGCGGTGCCGCTGGTGGAGCGGCAACTGCATGTGCACTCGCTGGAAGGCTTTGGGCTGAACGGCCATGAGCCGGCGGCGATTGCGGCCGGAGCGGTGCTGCACTACGTGCGCACGACGCAGAAGAACGAGGCGCTGCATATCGACTCGCTGCGCTTCGAGGAGCGCTCGACGGCGCTCGAGCTGGACCAGGTGACGGTGCGGAATCTGGAGCTGGTGGAGCCGCTGTTCGCGGGGCAGGACGACCGGACGACGCTGTACCGGACCCTGGACGGCTGCCTGACGCCGATGGGCAAGCGGCGGCTGCGGGCGACGATCCTGCGTCCGCTGCACGCGGCGGCGGAGATCGATGCACGGTACGAGGCGGTGGCGGAGGCGCACGGAGAGCTGCTGAAGCGCGAGGAGATACGGCGGTCGTTTGGGGGGATTCTGGATCTGGAGCGACTGCTGGCGCGGATCTCACTGGACTCGGCGGGACCGCGGGACGTGCGGGCGCTGGCCGCGAGCCTGGCGCGGCTGCCGGGCGTGCGGGCCGCGCTGGCGCAGATGCAGGCGCGGCAGTGGCGGACGATCGGCGGGCAACTGGACACGCTCGAAGATGTGACGGCGCGCGTGGCGGGCGCGCTGGTGGCCGAGCCGCCACTGACGCTGGCCGACGGAGGCGCGATTGCCGAAGGTGTGGACGCGGAGCTGGACGAGCTGCGCACGGTATCGACTTCAGGACGGCAGGCGATTGCCGGCATCGAGGAACGGGAGCGCCAGCGCACGGGCATCGGGTCGCTCAAGGTGCGGTACAACTCGGTATTCGGCTACTACATCGAGATCACGAAGGCGAACCTGGCGCTGGCGCCGGCCGATTACGAGCGCAAGCAGACGCTGGTGAACGCAGAACGGTTCACGACACCGGAGCTGAAAGACTACGAGCGCAAGATCCTGACGGCGCACGACCGGTGCATCGAGATCGAGAAACGAATCTTTGCCGAGCTGCGGCGGTATGTGCTGGAGAACGCGGGACGCATCCGCCGAAGCTCGTCGGCGGTGGCCGAAGCGGACCTGCTGGCGTGTTTTGCGCACCTGGCGGCGGCGCGGCGGTATGCGCGGCCGGAGCTGGTGGAGGAGCCGGTGCTGGAGGCGGCGGGAGCGCGTCATCCGGTGATCGAGCACTGGCTGGAGGAGACGCGCGAGGGGCGATTTATCGCCAACGATCTATATCTTGGCGCGGCGGAGCAGGGTGGGGCCGAGGACGCGCCGGCGACGCCGAGCCTGCTGCTGGTGACCGGTCCGAACATGGGCGGGAAGAGCACGTATCTGCGGCAGGCGGCGATGCTGGTGCTGATGGCGCAGATGGGCAGTTTTGTGCCCGCGGAGCGGATGCGCTTCGGGCTGGTGGACCGGATCTACACGCGCATCGGCGCGAGCGACAACGTAGCGCGGGGGCGATCGACGTTCATGGTGGAGATGACGGAGACGGCGACCATTCTGAACACGGCGACCCGGCGCTCGCTGATTCTGCTGGACGAGATGGGGCGCGGAACGGCGACGTTCGACGGGCTCTCGCTGGCGTGGGCGACGGTGGAGTATCTGCAGGCGGAGGTGGGCGCGCGGACGCTGTTTGCCACGCACTATCACGAGCTGACGCTGCTGGCCGAGAAGCTGCGCGGAGTGCGCAACCTGCGCGTGGGGGTCAAGGAGTCGGCGAGCGGGATCGTGTTTCTGCACAGCATCGAGCCGGGAGCGGCGAACAAGAGCTACGGGATCGAGGTGGCGCGGCTGGCCGGATTGCCGGCGGCGGTGATCGAGCGGGCCAAGCACGTACTGCGGCAGCACGAGAGACAGGAGCGGCAGAGCGTGGAGGTGGAGACCAAGCCCGAGCCGATGCAGATGACGATCTTCACGCCGCTTTCGCAGCGGATCGTGGACCGGATCGCGGCGACGGACGTGAATGCGCTGACGCCGCTGCAGGCGCTGAATCTGCTG
>JAKCDN010000313.1 GCA_021841795.1 Acidobacteriota bacterium
CTGGGATATTCTGCTGCGCGGCTCGGTGCTGAACCGGTTTCTCTCAGAGGTGCGCGACGTGACGGTGCAGGTGGTGCCGATGCAGAAGCCGGTGCGGAAGGCGTAAAGAGAGGAATCAGGCGGGCAAAACAGGAGCCGCGCTTCCCTGCCGCTGACGCCGACCGCGCAACCCCGACGCGTTTGAACAGCGGGATTGTGCGGTGTATGCTTTATGCGGGTTCGCTTTCATACGAGTCGACGCACCCGGACGCAACTTCATATCGAGAGGCGTCTGTCATGACTTTCCACCATCGTCCGATGGGCTTGAAGGTCGCGGCTGCAGTCGCGACCTTCACCGCGGTCGCGGCGGGCTTGATCGGCTGCGGCGGTCAATCCATGCCTTCTTCCGCCATGAACATCACGGGGAACTGGGAGCTCGAAGCGACGCCAGCCGGCAGTACAACGGCCGCCAATGCTGTTCGTGTTTATCTGCCCGTATATCTGATCGCGAACAGCGGGAACGTCTCCGGAATGGTTTTGCTGCCCCCGACACCGGATCTGATCTGCGCCGGCAACTGTTGCGGAGGGACGCTATCCGCGATGAATCCTTCGCTGACAGGAACCGTCGATGCCAACGGGAATCTGGCTCTGGGCTCGGCAAACCCTCCAGGCGCGGCAGTCTTCAACATGAAGGGCATGGTGAGCGGGGCCACGCTATCGAACGGGAGCTTCACGCTGACGGGCATGTGCGGCGCACAGGGCACGATGGCCGGAATCGAGTATCCGCCCATCGACGGGACGTACACGGGCGCGATGGCGTCGCAGAATCTGGGGCAGAGCTTTACCGTGACCCTGGTATTGAATCAGAGCAGCGGCCCCAACGCCTCGGGATTTCTGGGGCTGACAGGAAGCCTGAGCCCGACCGGCTATTCCTGCCTCGCGTCCACGGCCCTGCAGGTGAGCACCAGCTTCGTCGGCAACTCCTTTGGGGGCCAACTGAATATCGCAACCAAGGAGTCCTTTGGATACACCGGCACGCTCTCGGCGGATGGGAAGACGATTGCCTTCACCTATGGTCTCGTCGGAGGCAGCGGGAGCTGCAGTGGAGACTACGGCAAAGGCACGTTGACGCTGCAATAGCGCGGGGGAAGATCCGGCGCGAATGGAAGCCTGCGCTAGGGCACGCTGAAGGGGCGGAAGCCGTCCCAGGGGAAGAGCCCGGTGGGAGTGGTGGGCGAAGAAGGCTGTTCGCGGAAGAGGAAGCGCACGAAAAAGCCTACCGAGGTGAAGGTGTAGTTGCGCGAGTTGTTGGCGGCAAAATAGCCGCCGACAAACCAATGGGGGTTGAACTGGTAAGAGGCCTCGCTGTGAAAGTCGTAGTTGCCGCTGACGGTGGTGTCGCCGGGAAGCATGGGGCTGTTCTGGGCGGTCTCAAGCGGCTTGTCCACGGCGAGGGGCCAGAGCGGGGCTGAGTCTTCCTGGAAGGCCTGGACGCCAACGGCGCCCACGACGTTATAGTGCCAGCGATTGAGGGTATGCCCCGACCAGGTGAAGGGCACATTGGCCAGGAAGTAGGCCTGAGGGCTGAAGTAGCCGCCCATGCCGTAGGTAAAGGCGTTCTGGTTGTTCTGGTAGTGCATGGCGAAGAAATTGGCGCCGACGTTCAGAGCGCCATACTCGGGCTGGGTGAAGATCCGCCACCAGGCGCCGCCGTCGCCGTCGATGCGGTTGTTGTTGAGCACATTGTAGCCGGTAATGTACTGGCCGCCGGCGGCGAAGTAGAAGCCGGAGTCGGCGGAGCTATGCGCAATCTGGATCTGGCCCTGGTTGGCGACGACACCGCCCCAGATCTGGCCGAGAGAGCCGAGGGTATTGCCGGCAGGGTCGCGGAGACCGGCGTAGGAGAGCTGGGAATCCTTGATGGAATCGCGGGTGAGGCTGAGGGTGATGGGGCCGTTGCCCGGCCGCCACATGACGCGGCCGGTAAAGGTGGAGACGAGGAAGTTGGCGGGGGTGTAGCCGCCTGCGATCGCAAAGGTGGGCGTGGCGATTTGCAGCTCGCCGCCGATGCCGGAGGCGTTCTGCTGCGCGGGCGGGGTGACGTTGGTGGCGGTCAGCGTGCCGAGAGGCTCGGGAATGGCGACGAGCGAGGTGCCGGTGATGGTGGACTCGTTGACGCCGATGACGGCGTTGCCGGTGGCCTGGCCGGAGTCAAGGAAGACCGGGTGCGCGATGGCGGTGATGCGGGCGTGATAGCCGAGCGGCGCTGAGGCTTCAAAGGGAGCTTCAATGGCGGCCAACTGGCTGTAGCCGGGATCTCCGCTGCGGTAGTTGAGCAGGGCGCTGCCGCCGAGCCATCCGCTGTAGCTGCTTTCGATGGCCTGCAACTGCTGCTCGGCCAGCTCGCGCGGGCTGAGGGGATTGGCGCGGCGCTGAATACGAACCCAGGGACCGCGCAGCGGGGGCAGATTGCGCTGCTGAAGCTCCTCGTCGCTGAGTCCGGTGGAGGTGGTGGTCTCAGGCTCCTGGGGTGGTGGAGCGGGAGGCTCGGACTGAAGAGGCGCAATGGCTTCGGCCGGAGGTGCGGCAGCCTGAGACGCGGGCGGCAAAGCCGGAGCGGGCCTTGGCCTGCGCGGCCTGCGGCGGGTAACGGCTGGATGGGGCTTGGCGGGCGGCGGAGGCGCTGCCTGCGGGGCCGGCTGCGGCGTTTGCTGCTGGGGCGCGGAGTAGGCCCCGGTGGCCGCCTCCTGCGCCGAAGGCGTGTACTGGGCCAGGTTGTAGCCTTCGCGGCCGGAGGCGCCGGCGGAGGTCTCAGGAACGGTGGGCGAAGGATTGACCGGCGCGTTGGGAAGGTTGTGAATGAGGGATGCCGAGCCCGCGGTGAGCTGGCTGTCAGTCTGCTCCGCGAGCAGGGCCTGCGTCTGCGCCGCCTCAGGGCCCATGGGCTCGGGCGCAATGCGAAGGTTGACGGACGGGCGAGTGCGCGGGACATCATCGCTGCCCGTGGAGGCGACAGTGGCCTCGGACGGGGGCAGGTGAACGGTACCGCTGTACTGCGGCGATGCGGCGCCCTGCTCGATGAGAACCGGGCTCGGGGTAGCGGGCGTGGGACCGGCAGCCTGGGGTACGTAAAGCGGCTGGCTCGATGGCGCAGTTCCCTGCCCGCCGGGCAGATAGCCGCTGTCTGCGGGGAGCGGGAGCGGCTGGCTGGAAGGCGCAGTGACGAGCGAAGACGGCGCGGCCTGGGTCAGCGGAGGGGCAGGCAGTCCTGCGGCGGTCTGCGCATCATAGGACGGCAGCGGCGCCTGCTGCTGCGCGGTGGGCAGAGGGTCAAGGCTGGGATCGAGAAGGCTTCTGGTTTCGCCCGGGCCGGGTGCGCGCAGGGGCGTGCCGGAGGGTGTGGCCAGGCCGTAGTCGAGGCTCCTGACGCTTGCGCCGGGAGGCAGCGCGGCGATGGAGGCGCGCCAGAATGCCGCGGCGCGCTCATGATTGCCGCGAGCCTGTTCGAAGCGGGCGGCCAGGCCGAGGATCTGCGGATCGCGGGGATATTTGCCGAGAGCGAAACGGAGCCAGGACTCGGCCTGCGCCATGTCGCCGGCTGAGATGGCGGCGGAGACCGCGCTCTGGAGGTCGCCGGAGCCGGCGTCGCTCAGGTTGAGCGACTTATAGAGGGTGTCGGCCTCCTGCGCGCGGCCTACACGGGCGTAAGCGCCGGCAACGGCCAGACGAACGGTCATGTTGTCGGGATAGTCCCTGGATGCGGCCTCAAGAAGCTGCACGCCGCGCACGGTGCGGCCGCTTTGGAAGGCGTCGCCGGCGCGGCGAACGGCCCAATCGGCCCAGATGGAGTCGATCTGCCCGCGCTGATCGACGGTCAGATCCTGACGGGCGTCCAGCTTTT
>JAKCDN010000314.1 GCA_021841795.1 Acidobacteriota bacterium
CGGCATCGAACGACGCGCACAAAGACCTGGCGGTCGCCGCGCTTGAAGCAGGCAAAGCCGTGATGTGCGAAAAGCCTATGGCAACTACGCTGGCTGACGCCGAGGCCATGGTCGAGACGGCGGAACGGACGCGCGGCTTCCTTCAGATCGGCTTCGAGCTCCGCTATTCGCATCTATATACCACGGTCAGGAACTGGATCGACCGCGGGCTGCTTGGCCGCGTGCTGAATACACACTGCATCTACTCGAGCAGCGCCTGGGGACGCCACGACCTATGGCGCGCCGCGGTGCGGAGCAGTGGAGGCATGTTCGGCGAGAAGCTGAGCCATTACGTCGATTTGCCGCGTTGGTGGATCGGCGATGCGGTGGAAGAAGTCTATACGGTGTGCGCCCCGAACGTGATTCCTTACTATGAGGTCCATGACAATTTTCATTGCACCTACCGCTTTAAGAATGGCGCCGTCAGCCACCTCACCTTCATGATGGGAACCGCGGCCACGTTCAAAGGCGACCCCCTGCAGAATGCCGTCTCGCAGCAGGCGGGCGATGGGCACGCCCTGCGCTACATCATCTACGGGGACAAGGGTGCGGCGGAAACCGACGTTTTTCCGCGCACGATCAAACGTTGGGAGTTTGGCGAAAACGAATGGGGCCAGAGCAGCGCATGGGTGCAGACAGAGACGTGGAAACCCGAGGACGACTTCGCCTACTTTCATAACACGCACGATCAGGCCCTCGATGTGGTTCGGCGCGTAGCCCACGGCGAGCCGCCCAGAACGCTGCCTCGCGATGCGCTGGAAACCACGCGCCTGTGCTTTGCCGCCGAGCTTTCGGCAAGGGAAAACCGGCCCGTCGCTCTTCGCGAGCTCAGGTCGGGCGCGCACTCTGGCCTGGCCGGAACTCCCGCGGAGGGACGATGAGCGAAGAATCGAGCCCGCCGATGCAGCCGCCTGCGCCGCAAAGCTGTGCGGAATCGTCAGACGCTGGCGTTTCCGCCTACTATGCGGACCGCAAGCTCATGTGGCGCAACGTGCTCTGGATTACGTTTGGGCACTTCGGTCTGGCTCTCGCAGTCACCATCCTGGTGCCGCTGATGAACCTGCGGCTCAAATCGATCGGCGTCAGCGATTCCGGTGTCGGCCTGCTCACGTCGGCCAATCTGTGGACGGTGAGCTTCCTGGTGATGTACTTCTCCTGGAAAAGCGACCACTGCGTCAGCCCGCTGGGTCGCCGCACCCCGTTTGTGCTTCTCTCCCTGCCGTTCCTTGTCCTGGCTACGATCCTGTTTCCCTTGTTCAGAGCGGAGTGGATACTGATCGGCCTGATGATCGTGTACTACTTCTTCTATGACGTCACGGCCTCAACCTATCCCCTGCTGTCGATCGACTGCGTTTCCAAGGAGGTTCTGGCGCGCGTCTCCGGAATCGTGGCCATCGTGATCAGCGCGGCCGGCTTCCTCTCCGCCCGCCTGGGCGCAAGAATGGCCGACCAGCACCAGACGCGCGTCTTCATCCTCTGCGCTGCGGTCATGACGATCATGATGTTCCTGGCTCTGTGGCAGATCAAAGAGCCGCCCTTCCGTCATCCAGCCCAGGGACGATTCAATCTGCTGGCGCCCATCAGGGTCGCATGCCAGGACCGGCGCATCCTGGTGCTCATGCTCGCCGTTGCGCTGCTCAATGCATTCCAGATGATCTTCAACACCTGGATGTGGTTCTACGCCAAAAGCCGGCTGGGCCTCACCATCGGAGACACCGGAGCCGCCATGTCGTGGGGGCTGCTGCTGAAGGTTCTTGTCTCTTACCCGGCCGGCTGGCTGATTGATCGCTTCGGCAGCTATGTGGCGCTCTCCATCGAGTGGGTTTTGATGCTTGCTCTCTCGCTCTGTGCCATCCGTGTCACCAATGCCGGCGGCCTGATCCTGCTCATGGTGCTGTTCTCGCTGCTCACTCCGCTCCAGGTCGCCGGCGACACCATCCTGTGGAAGACCATGGACAAGGCCGACACCGGATCCTATACCTCGACCGTCGCACTGCTGCGCAACTTCTGCACTGGAACCGTGATTGCAATTTCGGGATTTCTGATCCGCTGGACGGGAAGCTACGTGGTGGCATTCTGGTTCGGCTTCGCCCTCAGCTCCGTCGCCCTCGTGATTTTCTTCATCTACCGCTGGCTGATGCGCAGCGGCGGTCCCTCGCGCCTTGCCGCTGCCGGAGCCCCCGGAGGCGCGGCGTTATCTGGCGATCCGCACCCGCTCGCGCCCCAGGACGCAGTTGAACAGAGCATTGCGATCGCCGGTCCTGCTGCCCCATGAAAAGCTCATTCCGATTCCAGAATCGCCGGGAGGAACAATGAAGGTTCGTGTGGCGGGCTCACGCATGGAACTCGGCCTGATCGCGGCGAGAGAAATCGGCGCCGCGCTGCGCTGCGGCCTGCGCGAGAAGCCGCATCTGCGCATGCTCATGGCCGCGGCGCCGAGTCAGAGCCAGATGCTCCAGGCGCTGCTGCTTGAGCCGGATATCGACTGGCGCCGCGTGACGGCTTTTCACATGGACGAATACATCGGCCTGCCTCATGATGCGCCGCAGCGATTCGGCAATTGGCTCCGGCGCATGTTCTTTGACTGCGTTCCGCTGGCAGAGTTTCATCTCATCGAACCCGGAACGAATCCGCAGGCCGCCTGCCTGGCCTATGCTGCGCTGCTGGCGCAGGCGCCCATTGACATTGTGCTGCTCGGCATCGGCATCAACGGCCACCTGGCCTTCAACGATCCGCCAGCCGACCTCAACGATGCGCTTGCGGCAAAGGTGGTGGAGCTCGACCCGACCTGCAGACAGCAGCAAGTCCTCGACGGCTGTTTCGCCGCCCTCGATGACGTTCCGAAAATGGCCATTACGCTCACCGTGCCCAGGCTGCTGGCCGGGCGCGAGCTCTTTTGCTGCGTGCCTGGCCGGGAAAAAAGCGCCGCGGTGAAAGCCATGATCGAGTCGCCCGTCAGCGGCGCCTGTCCTGCGACTGCTCTGCGCATGCACCCGCGATGCTCCGTTTATCTCGATCGGGATTCGAGTTCCCTGAGCGAACTCCCTGAGCCAATCTCATGAGCCCGGCCACGATTGCCGGGCGGGATCCGCAAAGCGGCCGCTGCCTCGCCGTTTCGGTCGAGGACGGCGTGATCGTGCGCATCGCGGAGACGGAGAGCGATACCGGCCTCTATCTCACGCCCGGATTTGTGGATCTGCAGGTGAACGGCCGCGCCGGTTTTGACCTGAATGCGGAGCGGATCTCGGCGGCTACCGTAGCGGACCTCACGGACGCAATGCTGGCTGGCGGCGTCACCTGTTTCGCGCCCACTCTCATCACCGCGCCTGAGGCCGAAATCTGCAGCAGGCTCAAGGTGATCGCTGAAGCGCGAAAAATGCACTGGAGAGTGGCCGCGTGCGTCCAGTTCGTGCATGTTGAAGGCCCGCACATCTCCGCGCGCGACGGCTACCGCGGCGCTCACGCGGCAGCATTCGTTCGTCCCCCCTCGATCGCGGAATTCGACAGATGGCAGCAGGCGGCGGGCGGAATCGTCGGCATGGTTACCCTGTCCCCGCATTGCAGCGGCTCCAGCGACTACATCGCGGCGCTGCGCCGGCGCGGGGTGCATGTCGCCATTGGCCACACCCACGCTTCGCGGGAGGAGATTCGGAGCGCCATCGACGCCGGAGCAAGCCTTTCAACCCACCTGGGCAACGGAATCGCCGGCCAGATTCCACGGCATGACAATCCAATCTGGAGTCAGCTTGCCGATGACCGTCTCACCGCAACTCTGATTGCCGATGGCCATCATCTTCCCCTGGACGTGCTGAAGGTGATCCT
>JAKCDN010000315.1 GCA_021841795.1 Acidobacteriota bacterium
CTCGGCATCGCCATCTCCGTCGCCCTGGAAAAAGCCGAGCCCCTTCTGCGCGCCGCCCTGATTGCCGGTCTCGAGCAGCGCTTTCACACCCATGTGGAACTGGATAGCTTCCACATCTCGCTCGCCGACGGCTTCTGGGCCGAAGGGAAGGGTCTTCGCATCTGGCCTCCGCGCCAATCCCCGTCCGCTACGCCGCTCGGAGCGCAGCTGCCGGCCGCATCCGCTCCGCTCGTCCGCCTGGCGGAGTTCCGTTTCCATGCGCCCCTGCGTTTAAAGTTTGGCCGGCCGATTCGCATCTCCGTGGTCGAGCTCACCGGCCTCATCGTTGATGTGCCGCCCAGGACCCGCCTCGCGCACTCCGCGCCCGCGCCTGCGCCTGCGCCGGGCGCCGAACCGCGCGCCAAACCTCTGCTGCAATTCCAGGTCGAAAGCATTCGCTGCCGCAATGCCCATCTCACCCTCCAGACCGATAAGCCCGGAAAGATCCCGCTCGAGTTTGCAATCGACCGCATCGACCTCGCCAGTCCGGATGGGAATGGATCGATGCGCTTCAATGCCAGGCTGACCAATCCCCGGCCCGCGGGTGTCATCCTCGCCGAAGGCTCCATCGGCCCGTGGGTGGTGGACGATCCCGGCCAGACGCCCCTCAACGGCGCCTACCGTTTCGAACATGCCGACCTTTCCGTTTTCAAAGGCATCGCCGGCATCCTTCAATCGACTGGCAACTATGCCGGCGTGCTGCGCGACCTGACCGTGGATGGCGAAACCGTCACGCCCGACTTCCGGCTCACGAGCTTCGGAACTGCCGTCCCGCTGCGTACCGCCTTCCACGCCCAGGTGGACGGCACCAACGGCGACACCTTTCTGCAGCCGGTGCGGGCCACGCTCGGCCAATCGCACCTGATCGCGGAGGGCAAAATCGTCCGCGTTCTTCCGCAGACGGCGGCCAACGGCTTCCTCACGCCCGGCGGCCACCAGATCGCGCTCAACGTCACCGTAGACAACGGCCGGATTGAAGACTTCCTGCGCCTCACCAGCAGGAGCGGAACCCCTCTGCTTACCGGCGCGCTGCATCTCAAGACCACCCTCGACCTTCCCCCCGGAACCGCCAAAGTCGAGGCGCGCCTGCAGCTCAAAGGAACCTTTACGCTCGACGATGCGCAGTTCACCAATCCCAGAATTCAGAACCAGGTGCGTCAGCTCAGCCTGCGCGCCCTCGGCCGGCCGCAGGATGCCAGACAGGAAGCCGCCGCCGATGTGCGCTCGGCCATGCAAAGCGACTTCACCATGGCCGGCGCGATCATCACCCTGCCCAATCTCGAGTACACCGTTCCCGGCGCGGAGATTGACCTCAAAGGCATCTATGGCGTGCAGGACGGAGGTCTCGATTTTACGGGAGCCGCCAAAATGCAGGCCACGGTCTCGCAGATCGTCGGCGGATGGATGGGCAAGCTCCTCAAACCCGCCGACCGGCTCTTCAGCAAGGATGGCGCCGGAACTGAGATTCCCGTCCACGTCAGCGGCACCCGCAAGGATCCCAGCTTCGGCGTGGACCTCGGCAAGCTGGGGCACAGCGTCCCCGTGCTTCCAGGTGAACCGCAATAGCACAATGTGATAGCGTTGCCACGTTGGATCGAACGTGAGTATTGCGCGCGTTGAAAAGGAATCTCATGTGCCTGTCGAATGCAACAAAAAGAAAATTTGAGCGCTCCGCCTGGGTCGCGACGATTCTCCTGGCCGCGCTCTGCGCAGGGGGACAATCCGTGCCCGCAAAGGCAAAGGTGGATGCAAAGAGCGCCGCGGCCGCAAGCGAACTCGACTGGTGGAAGAACGCCGTCATCTATGAGATCTATCCCCGCAGCTTTCAGGACACGAACGGTGACGGCATCGGCGACCTGAATGGAATCACCGCGCGCCTGGACTATCTCAAGGAGCTCGGCGTCGACGCCATCTGGCTCACCCCCGTCTATCCCTCCCCGCAGGTCGACTTCGGCTACGACATCTCCGACTACCGCAACATCGATCCCCAGTACGGAACCCTCGCCGACTTCGATCGTCTCGTCGCCGAGGCCGGCAAACGCCACATTCGCATCATCATGGATATGGTGATGAACCACACCTCCGACCAGCATCCATGGTTCCTGGCCTCGCGCTCCTCGCGCGACAATCCCTACCGCGACTGGTACGTGTGGCGCGACGGAAAAGGCCAGACCGCCACCGGCAAAGGCCAGCCGCCCAACAACTGGCAGTCTCTCTTCGGCCACTCCGCATGGCAGTGGGATGACAAGACGCGCCAGTATTACTACCACAAGTTCTATATCCAGCAGCCCGACCTGAACTGGCGCAACCCTGCCGTGCATCGCGCATTTGAAGACATTGTCGGCTTCTGGCTCGAGCGCGGCGTCGGCGGCTTCCGTTTCGACGCCATAACCACGCTGTTTGAAGATCCCAACCTCACCGACGAAGGCGTAGTCCTCGACAAAAACGGCAAGCCCGTCATCAACGCCTACGGCGATCCCCAGCTCGACGGCTCGAAGACCGACAATCAGCCCGGCCTGCACCAGGTCGTCGCGGAGATGCGCGCCACCGCCGACAAATTCGCTTCAACCCGGTTTCCGGGCACGCGCGCGCTCATCGGCGAAACCTACCTGCCCAATATCGGCGAGCTTAAAACAATGTACGGAACGCCGCAGCATCCCGAGTTCGAGCTCCCCATGGACACGCAGGTGGCCTTCATCAACAAGCTCGACGTGGCCGGCTTCCGCGCCCGCCTTGTCGATGCCGAATCGCGCCTCGGCGTCAACACCCCGCTCCTGCTCTTCGACAATCACGATAATCCCCGCATCGACGCCCGCTACGGCGACGGCCTCCACGATACCGCCATCCAGCGCGTGATCTCGACCATCCTGCTCGCCAGCCGCGGCGCCGCGCTCGTCTACTACGGCGATGAGATTGGAATGAAAACCACGCCGCCCAGTCGCAAGGCGGACGTGAAAGATCCCATCGGCATCACCGGCTGGCCCAAGGAAAAAGGCCGCGACGGCGAGCGCACCCCGATGCAGTGGAACGATACCGCCAACGCCGGTTTCACCACCGGCAAACCCTGGCTCCCGGTGCCGCCCAATGCCGACACCATCAACGTCCGGGCCGAACAGAGCAATCCCGCCTCGCTGCTGGCCTGGTACAAGGCGCTCATCCAGCTCAAAAAGACCGTACCTGCCTTTGCCAGGGGCTCCAACGTCATGCTCGACACCGAGAACACAAAAGTGTTGAGCTGGCTGCGGCAGGCGCCCGGCGCGCCGCGGGTCGTCGTCACCGTGAACTTCACCGCCCAGCCGCAGACGGTCGATCTGGCCGCGGCAGGCTCCGGAATCGCGCCCGAAAAGCTCAAAACCCTGCTCAAATCTCCCGGCGCGGCCGATCCGGCTTCGTTGCATCACATCGCGCTCGGCCCATACGGGGTATACATCGGCCAGATGCTCTAACGCGGATCGCTGAAAAATCCCGCCCGCCGAAGCCTCGCAACCCCGCTCCGGCCTTACAATCTGTTATGAAACCCCGTTGCAGACGAGCCTGGTAACAAAAATGCGGCCTCAGCCGTGCCGACAGGCAAGCGCCGTGGTTCTCGGTTGCTCTCTGATGCTTCGCGTGCTTGTTCGCCCGGCTTTTTTAAGCCCCTCGCGCGCGCACGCTGCCTGCCTGGTTGCCTCTCCGGACTCGCGCTTCACGCCGTGCACAAAGCGGCAGCCGCGGGGCTCCATTCTTCCGTAACGCCACGCGAGGATCAGCCATGGACGACGCGCCGGGACAGGAAACGCAAATCAGGCATCATCGCGAACACCGCGAGGCGCAATT
>JAKCDN010000012.1 GCA_021841795.1 Acidobacteriota bacterium
GAACCCCTCCAACGCCTCGATAAACTCGGGAGGAAATACAGAACGAAGCTCCTGGCCGATGGCCTCAGCGCGGCTGAGGGCGTACATGGCTTCCATCTGAGCATTCCAGCTCTCGATGCGGTCGCCGAGGTCAAGGGCGAAGATGCCCACATTGATGGACTCGACAATGTTCTCGTTAAACTCCTTGAGGCGCTCGAACTCGGTGATTTTATCCTCGAGGCGCGCGTAGAGGCTTGCATTCTGCAGAGCGATTCCGATGTAGCTGGCGAGCGAGCCCAGCAGTTCCACATCTTCGCTCGACAGGAAATCTCCGCCCAGCGTGCGGCCCAGGCCGATCACGGCGATGGTGCGGCCGGCGGCGCCTGAGGGTTGGGTGTAGGCGGCGACCGCGGATGTGCGCGGCGCACCAGCAGCGATTTCGGCGGAATTGGTTCCAGCCACCCGGCAGGGGAGATAGTAGTTCAAGTCAAGCAGCGCGGCGGTGCGCTGCTGGCCGGCAGGAAGATGCAGAACCTGCTGCGCATTCTCAAAGAAGATGTGCGAATGGCTGTCGGCGTAATCGAAATGGAGGAAACCCAGATCGAGGCGCTCCACGCCGCCGTTTTTTTTGCCAAATTCCTCCGGCAAGCCATGCGAGGCGGCCAGCCGCAGGTCGCCGGAATCGCCGGCAAGAAAGATGGCGACGCGGGCCACCAGCAGGGTGCGCGGCAACTGTTCGACGATTGCGTTGAGCAGCGCGCCAAGATCCGTCTCGGAGCTGAGGCCGCGCCCGAACTCGACCAGGGCGCTGCGGTAGTCGTAGCGATGGCGGTCGAAGGCGCGATCGACCCAGCCCTGAATCCGGCGCTTGAGGGGATCGAAGACCAGGGCCGTGATCACGATGGCGAGAATCAGGCCCCACTCACGCTCCGCCTGGGGCATGAAATTGTGCACCCAGACGGAGACCAGAGCGATAGTGCCTACGTATCCGCCAACGATCAGGCCGGTGGACAGCATGTAGGCCACGCCGCGCTTGAAGATCAGATCGGTGTCCATCAGCCGGTAGCGGACGATGGCCCAACTGAAGGTAAGCGGCAGAAAGACCAGCGAGAGGCCGGCGAGATTCGTAAGCAGGCGCGGCGGATTGAGCGCGAGCAGGTAGGGGACGGCGTAAAAGCAAGTGAATGGCAGCACCGCGAGCAGGGTGCCGCGCGTAACCCACTTGAGCTGCTGGCGCAGCAGCGGGGTGGTGGCACGCCGATAGCTGCGGAGAAAAAGCAGGGCGGCCAGGATATAGAACAACGAATCGTAACCGGTGGAGATCTGGTCGAGGCGGTCGAGCAGCAGCTTGGTAGCCTCGCGCGTACCGATGGACCAGAGCCAAAGCGTCAGCAGTCCGGCACCTGGGGCGTAGACGACCGGCAACAGCCAGCGACGGCGAAGGCTCCTGAGGCGCTCCTCGGGGAAGCTGAGGGCAAAGTGGAGGAAGAGCGCGGGCTGCAGGGCCTCAGCAACGATATTCGTCCAAAAGACCGTCCAGTCGAGCAGATCGAAGGCCCCGGTGTAATGGAGCGAGTAAAAGGCAAATGAAACCAGGCAAAAAAGATAGAAATGGGTGGCGCGGGGAGCACCCCAGCGCCGAAAGAGCACATAGAAACCAATGATGAGATAGATGAGCCCGATGGCCCGGAGGCCGAGTTGCAGGCTGTGGTCGGCAGGTACCGGAATGACCTGAACCGGAGTGTCGATGGGAATGCCGTCGCGGGTGATGCTGTAGTGAACCTGGACGTAGCTGCCGGTGCGGTAGAGAGCGCGTTCCAGATCAGCCACCGTGGCGACGGGAATATCGTTCACGGCCGTCAGCAGGTCATGGACCTGGATAAAGGCCTGCTGCCCGGGCGAGCCGGGTAAAACACGATCCGCGACCAGGCCCCCGCTCGTCTCATGCCACCAAACCCCATCCGTGGGCTGCTGAGACTGCCGCTCCTGCATGAGATTCAAGAGCGCCAGCACGAACAAGGCCAGGGTCGCCAGGGCCATCATTGTAGCCTGCACGCGATTGAAGAGGCTCTTGTCCATAAGGTGGAGACCTACATAGTGTCTGCTTGCACGTGAGTTGCCACCAGGGGAGGATTGGAGGCCATCCCGTTCAGAGAAGGTCAATCATTTGAAACTACGCATGATATGGACTTGCGGTTCCAGGAAAAGTGATTTGAATGTGCTTCACATCACGTAAGCAGAGCGATATTGCGAGAATGATCTACCAAGAAAGGTACGTCTCTATGGTAAACGGTAGATCTCACATCTACAACCATTTAATGTGCTCAGACGGCGCCGGTGGCTGGCTGATTGTATTGACTGTTTTTTGCCACAAAAATGCGCTTGTCCCGAAATGCGCGCTTGTCCCGAGCGGCGATTGGAGACAAGCAGGAGGAACGCGCCGGAGCGCCGCTGGGATGAGAGAAGCACGGCTCAGAGCTGGCCGTATGTTGCCCTGGGCCCATGCTTGCGAAGGTAATGGTGCTCTCCCACGTAGGCAGGAATTCCAGCATCGGAGGCGCCGAGGAGGACACTGCGAAAAGCCAGGCGGGCGACGTACTCGAGCACGTCCGCATGCTCGACGGCCTGGGCGGTATCTTTGCCCCAGGTAAAGGGGGCGTGGCCGGCCACGAGAACCGCGGGAACGGCGACGGGGTCAAAATTTCGCTGTTTGAAGAGGCGCGCAATGACGGCGCCGGTGTTGCGCACGTAGGCCTGGGCCACTTCGTCGGCGGTAAGCGGCGCGGTGACGGGAACAGGGCCGTGGAAGTAGTCGGCGTGGGTGGTGCCGAGGCAGGGGATGGCGCGCCCGGCCTGCGCCCAGGAGGTAGCAAACTCCGAATGCGTGTGGACGATGCCGCCGATCTGGGGAAATTCGCGGTAGAGGAGCGTGTGCGTATCGAGATCGCTCGAAGGACGCAGCGAGCCCTCGACGATGTTGCCGTCGAGATCGGTGACGACGAGATCGGCGGGAGTCAAGGCGGCGTAGTCAACGCCGCTGGGCTTGATGACGACGAGGGGTTTGGCGCCCGAGCGGTCGATGCCGCTGGCGTTGCCGAAGGTGTGGGGCGCGAGACCGCGGCGGGCGATCTCCTGGTTGGCGTGGAGGACTTGATTGCGAAGGGATTCAAGAAGCATGGCAGACCTAGGAACAGGATAATTCGTCGGGCCGGGATGGGCGGCCGGAGGTGCGGCGGGGAGGGACGCGGCAAGGGGCGGCGCCACGCCGGCACTCGATTTTGCAGTTCGACTTGGCGCGATCGCTAAGCGCGGCACCGTTTTCAGCAACCGATGGGGCGCGAAGAGGCCTGGCGAGACGCGAATGGAATCGAAGGGGCGCGTCTATCCGCGCAGCCAGAAAGGCTTCGGGGCCACGGCATTCATCTCCGCAAATTCGGCATCGGTGAGCTGGAAGGCAGCGGCGCTTACGTTTTCTTCGAGGTGCTTTACGCTGCCGGTGCCGGGAATGGGCAGGATGACGGGCGAGCGGCGCAACAGCCAGGCCAGGGAGACGACCGCGGTGGAAGCCTGGCGCGCGTCGGCAATCTTCTCGACGACCTCATTGGCCTTGCGTCCCTGGGCGATGGGGCCCCAGGGCATGAAGACGATTCCCTTGTCGGCGCAGTAGTCAACGACGAAGTCCCACTCGCGATCGGAGAAGCTGTAGCGGTTCTGGACGCTCACGATGGGAACGATTTTTTCAGCGCGCCGGATGTGCTCGAGGGTGACGTTGGAGAGCGCGACGTGACGGACTTTGCCCTGGTCGCGGAGCCGGGCGAGGGTTTCGACGGAGGCGTCGAAGGAGACGGCGGGATCGGGAATGTGAAGCTGATAGACGTCGATGCGCTCGAGGCGCAGGCGCTTGAGGCTGCCTTCAATCGCCTTCTCAATATGCGCGGGAGAGGCGTTGTGCTGCCAGACGCCGGGACCATGGCGCACCCAGCCCACTTTGGTGGCGATGACGAGCTCTTTGGGGTAAGGGTAAAGCGCTTCGGCGATCAGCTCCTCGGAGGAATCCGGTCCGTAGGAATCCGCGGTATCGATGAAGTTGACGCCGAGCTCGACGGCGCGGCGGAGGGTGGCGACGGCTGCGGGAACGTCATCGGGACGGCCCCAGATGCCCTTGCCGGTGATGCGCATGGCGCCGTAGCCCATGCGGTTCACGGTGAGGTCGCCGCCCAGGGTGACGTCGCCGGCCAGAGCGGCGGGCAGTTGATGGCTTGCAGCCTGCATGGTATGGCTCCCAGGTTTTCCGTTTTCATTATCTTCGATGCCGGCGCGGACGGCTGCGCCGCGCCGACCGAAGCGAGGTTTCAAGGATGCCCGGCCCGCGCGGGGGCCGGGCATCGGGCAGGCCGTTTTTTAGACGGTAACCTCCCAGCCGGGCTCGTAGGAGCGGCCCCAGTACTTCATGGCCTCGGGATCGTCGAGGACATGTCCGGTTTCGGGGTCGATGCGCAGCCTGCGACTGACAAACCAGGCGATGTTGGAAAGCAGGAGCATGGTGACGCTGACGTTGGCGACGGAGATGGGCGAGTGCAACTGCGCCTCGCCTTTGATGGCGGCAATGAAGTTGGCGAAGTGGGCATCGGTCATGGTGTCGGCGCCGATGGTGTCGGTGGTTTCAGTGTGATGGCCGGTGCGGAACTGGTCGGTCTGCTTGCCCTTCCAGTCATAGACATCGTAGCCGCCGCGGTCGATGACGACGGAGCCTTTGGTGCCCATGATGACGGAGCCGCGATCGCGATTGTAGACACGCATGCCCTGGCGGCTGCGGCCCTCCCAGGAGATGAGCTTGCCCTCGTACTCGAAGTTGGTGATGAGGGTGTCGTAGAACTGCCAGTCGTCGTTGACCTGGAATTTGCCGCCGGAGGAGGTGATGACGTTGGGAAAACCGGCCTGGAGGGCCCAGCGGCAGACATCGACCTCGTGGGTGCCGTTGTTGAGGGCTTCGCCGGTGCCGTAGCGGCGGAGCCAGTGCCAGTTGTAGGGGTGAATGTCGGTGCGGTAATCGCTGCGCGGCGCGGGCCCCTGCCAGAGATCCCAGTTGAGGGTGGAGGGCGCCTGAGACGGCTTGCCATAGTAGGTTGCGCCGCGGGTGTTGACGTACCAGGCGCGCGCCATATAGGTTTCGCCGATGTAGCCGTTGTGGATCTTATCGAAGAGGTCGATGGTGTAGTCAGAGGACCGCTGCTGATCGCCGACCTGGACGAGCTTGCCGAACTTTTTCTGCGCGGCGATCAGGAGCTCGCCTTCGCGGGGATTCTGGCTGGAGGGTTTTTCGACGTAGACATGCTTGCCGGCCTTGAGGCCGAGCACGGCCATGGGGGTGTGCCAGTGGTCGGGAGTGGCGACGGTGATGGCATCGACATCCTTGGACTCGAGCATGCGGCGGAAGTCGCCCTCGGCCTTGGGGGCGTAGCCGAGCACCTGCTCCGCTTTGCCGGCGAAGCGGGCGAGGATGGTGGAGTCTACGTCGCACACATAGGCAATGCGCGCGGTCTTGCTGTTGGCCTTGAGCGAGGAGAGGTGCGCGTAGCCGCGACCGTTGAGGCCATTGATGGCAAAGTTGAGGCGGTCGTTCGCACCGAGGATCTGCGCATAACTTCTGGCTGTTGTAGACAATGCCGAGCCGGCCACACCTGCTGCCAGGCCATTGACGAAATCCCGCCGCGTAATCATCTGAATTTTCCCTTCAGGATTGGAATGCAATTCTTGCCGCCCCAAATTATACAGATGCGGTTATGCGGCTGACCGAGGTGCGGCGCGGAGTGCAGGCAGGGGATGGAGAGCATCGGCGACGGACGGGTTACGGGCCCGCGGCCGGGCGCGGCGGGCGGGATGATGGCTGGAGGGGTGGGAGGACGCTTTTGCCCTGGAACTGGTGCAAAAAGCCGTAATTCTGCACTGGGAACGGTGCATCCGCAGCCGATGGCCACGAGAAAAAATATTTTGGGTAGATCCTGCAAACAAGTTGTTTATTTTCTGCGCTTTACACGGAGACGAATCGACTAAAATCCCTGCTTTCAATAGCTTGTGGCCAGAATCTAGACGGCAAAGGAGTTAGGGGCACTGGACGCGGGCCACGGACTCCGGGTAGTGGCTTGCGGGACCGTGGCTTCTGGAACCAGTATGCGCCGAGAGCGGGAAATTATCGGCAAAGGCGGCGGGGAAAAATGGGAAGGGCGCCGTGCCGAAAGAAAGGCGCAAAATCCGTCTCGGCTTTAGCCACTGGGTGATGTTTTGGGGATTGAACCCCATCCCGCAGGGCCTAAAGGCCAGACATAGCCATGGGATGGGTCTGCGGCACGGCTGAAGGCGTGCCCTTTCAAAACAAAATCATCGCATAGCTTGAAATGCGATGGCCCTGGGCGGGCAAAGGCGAGGCGCGACGGGCCGGGGCGCTGTGCCTATACTGGGCCAGGAGTCGCCGAAAAATGGCAAGGGGGGTCTGTAATCTTGCTCGAACGCAAGGCGTCTACCAAAGTGATGGCAGCCGGAACCGCATTGAAGCCGATGACCGCCGCGGCGGCAGAGGAGATCGCAGCGCAGGAGTTTGCGCGGATCGTTGAGACGCACCGGCCGCAGATTTTCCGGTTTCTGCTGGCGTCACTGCGCGATGTGGACCTGGCGGAGACGCTGACGCAGGAGTGTTTCCTGAAGGCGCACCGGAACTGGGAGGGATTCAGGGGCGAGTCAAGCGCGATGACGTGGCTGATGCGGATCGCCATCAACCTGCAGAAGGACCACTGGCGCAACCGGCGGATCCAGTTCTGGCGGCAGACGCGGACGAACTCGGTGGATCTGGACGAGGCCAGCGAATGGCTGCCGAGCGGAGAACGGAGCGCGGAGCAGCAGATGCTGGCGCGGGAGCAGGTGGCGCACGTCTGGCAGGCGGTGAAAGGGCTGAGCGAACGGCAGCGAACGGTGTTTCTGCTGCGCTATGTGGAAGAACAGGAGCTGAAAGAGATCGCCGAGGCTACCGGATTGAGCGAGGGCACGGTGAAGGCGCACCTGTCGCGCGCGCTGGAACGGGTGCGCAGAGAGCTGAGAGGCACACGATGAACTGGGAGCAGGATTTGGCGGGAGAAAGCCGGGAAGTGCAACAGGCGGTGCAGAACTTCAAGGCGAGCATGGAGGCGTGGAGCGACGCGGCGCTGAGCCGGCCGCGTACGGCGGCGCCCCGCACGGCGCGGCACACGTGGCGGATGGCCGCGGGCTGGGCGCTGGGCTGCGTGATGGCGGCCGGCGTCTGTACGGGCGCCGTGCAAAGCCTGCACCACCGGCAGCAGATGGCGCGCGTGGCGGCGCAAAAGGCGGAGCAGCGAGCGGCGGAGGAGCGGGCTGCCGAAGCGCGGGAAGCGGCGCAGGAGGCCAACGCGAAGGCGGCGAAGACCGAGCCGACCGCGAGCGCGAAGGATGCGGATCTGCTGGCATCGGTCGATCGCGCGATCTCGCGCCCGGTTCCCGAGGCCATGGAGCCGCTGGCGCAACTGATGGACGACAGCGAAGGGCAGTAACAAAAATATCCGGCGCGGCGGAGCGAGGGAGAGCTGCGTCCGGCGATACGAGAAGAGGAGAAAGCGATGAAGGGCATGAAGACAGCGGCATGTTTCTTGGCGATGGCGGGAGCTCTGACGGCAGGGAGCCTGGCGCGCGCGCAGGGTCCGGGCGCGGCGGCGGGGCTGAATCAGCCCGCGCTGGCGCGATCGTTCGGGGCTGCGGACGGTCAATTCTGGAACAATCCCAACATTGTGCAGCAACTGAATCTGACGGATGAGCAGCGCAAGGCGATGGACGGCATCCTGCAGGATCACCGGATGAAGCTGATCGATCTTCGCGCGGATCTGCAGAAGGACGAGCTGCTGCTGGAGCCGATGCTGAAGGCGGATACGCCGGAGCGCAAGACCATCGAGGCGCAGATCGACAAGATTGTGAGCGCGCGGGCGGCGCTGGAGAAGGCCAACTCGCTTTTCCTGCTGGACGTGCGCATGCAACTGACGCCGCAGCAGTGGAAGCAACTGCAGGCGCTGCATATGCGGCAGATGGAACGGAAGCAGCGCATGGGCGACGAGCATGGCTGGGGGCAGGACAGCCCGATGCACGGGATGGGCGGCCACTTCCACGGCCCGCCGCCGAACGACCAGCCGCCGGCGGGCACGGGCCAGCCTGCGCCGGCACCGGCGCCGGGCCCAGCGCCGACGCCGGACTCGAGCAGCCAGCAGTAGCGGCAACGGGCGACGCGGCCGCGAAGGACGGGGACGGTCGAACGGCAGGACACGGATTTTTGACAGAAGGCAACGAGCGACGGGCGGCAGGAGAATCTCCTGCCGCTTTTTGCTGCCGGCCGGCGGCGGGACGGGCCGAGCGCGGAGCGGGGTGCGATCCGGTCCGCTAACATCGTGAGGGAAGGAGTTTTTTTGTGCCGATTCTTGCCTCCGCCGACTGGCTGATTCTTTTGATTTACTGCTTCTTTTCGCTTTCGGCGGGATTCTCGCTTTTTCCGCTGCAGACCGAGAGCGTGGAGTATCTACAGGCAGGCCGCAAAGCGCCGGCGTGGCTGAGCGGGCTGGCGCTGACCAGCGTGGGGATGGGAGGGCTGGAGGTGCTGGCGATGGGCGCGGCGGGAGCCCGCTACGGAGTGGCCAGCGTGGCCCTGTTTACCGCCGGCTCGATACCGGCGCTGTTGTTTTCGGGTTGGTTTCTGATGCCGATCCTGCACGGCGCGGAGAGGGAGGGCGGCGCGCCGGTGCGCTCGATCCCGGAGTATCTGGGACGGCGCTTCGACCAGAAGACGCGGGCGCTGCAGGCGGGACTGTTTGCGGCGATGGCGGTGGCGGTGGCCGGACTCTCACTGTACGCGATGGCGCGGGTGCTGATCAGGCTGCATGTGTTCGACAACGTGGTGCAGGGGCTGAATCTGCCGCCGGCGGGCGCGATGGCGATTGCCATGGCGGTTCCGGCGGCGCTGGTGGCGCTGTATGTGCTGCTGGGCGGCCTGGCGGCGGCGATGTACAGCCAACTGCTGCAGTTCAGCGTGCTGGTGGCGGCGCTGCTGCCGGTGACGCTGCTGGGACTGAAGCGGGCGGGCGGATGGAGCGGATTGAAGGCGGCGGCTCCGGCGGGCCTGGTCCATGCCTGGAGCGGGGCGGGCGGTGTGCACGCGCTGGGGCTGGGGACGGCGGGATGGGTGCTGGGGGCGGGGCTGGCGCTGGGCGGAGGCGCGTGGTGCGCGGATTTCCGGCTGGTGCAACTGGCGATGGCCACGAAGGACCGGACGGCAGCCCGACGCGCGCCGCTGGCGGCCGCGGGGCTGCGGGCGTTGCTGCCGCTGCTGATGGTGCTGCCGGGGGTGTTTGCCCTGAGCGTGCCCACGCCGCGGACGACGATCACGATCCACAACGAAAACGGAGCGATCTACCACGAGATCACGGTGGTTCCGGCGGCGGCGGAGTCGGGTCAGGGACTGGTTCCGGCGGAGACGGATGCGGAGGGACGGCTGCGAAAAGACGCCGCGGGGAAGACGCGGCTGGACTACCTGCAGGCGATGCCGAATGTGCTGGCGGCGTCATTGCCGCTGGGCATGCTGGGGCTGGGGCTGGCGGCGCTGCTGGCGTGCCTGATGAGCGGGGTGGCGGCGAGCCTGACGGCGCTGAGCACGGTGTTTGCGTGCGATGTGTACCAGGGATTCCTGAGGCGCGAGGCGAGCGACGGACAGATTGTGAAGGCGGGGCGGTGGGCGGCGGCGGGCGGAGCGGCGGCGGCGCTGGCGGTGGGATGCGCGGCCATGCGCGGGAGCCATCTGCTGGGCGCGGCGCTGCTGATTTTTGCGGTGGTGAACGCGCCGACGCTGGCCACGCTGCTGCTGGGCGCATTCTGGAAGCGCACGAACGGCCAGGGCGCATTCGCGGGCCTGGCGGCGGGGGCGATAGCGGCGCTGGCGTACCACGGCACGGCGCTGCCGCAGGGAGAACAGCGGGGGATGCAGGGAGGGTGGATCGCGGTGCTGCATCATCCGGCGAACGAGCTTGCGCAGGGAGTGTGGACGGCGGCGCTGGCGTTTTTGACCTGCCTGCTGGTGACGGCGATAGTGAGCGCGGCGACGAAGGCGCAGCCGGAGGCGGACCTGGCAGGCCTGATGCACCGGCCAAACGCGACGCAGACGGCGTGGTGGAAGCAGCCGGAGACGGTGGCGGCGGCGGCGATTGCGCTGCTGGCGATCGCGGTGAATCTGATTTTTCTGTAAGAGGAGCGAGAGTTGGCCAAGAAAGCGAAGTTGCAGATGACGAGTCCGGCGGCGGCCAGGGGGCCGAACGAGGTGGACGCGCGGATCGCGGTGGGCATGTTCTTTACGCTGTCGGGAACGATTCTTTCCGCCTTCGGCGTGTCAACGCGGGACAACGCGGATGTGTATGCGAAGAGCCTGGGCATCGACGTGAACCTGTGGTGGGGCCTGGGGCTGCTGGGGTTCGGAATCGTGATGCTGGCGCTGGGGCGGCGCGGACAGATGAAGCTGGAGCAGCGGGGGCGCTGAGGGCGGACAACGCGGGCAGTTCCCTGCCCTATTCGCCGACGGCGGCGAAGCGCATGGTGCGGTAGTCGAAGGTGTAGCTTTTGAGCTGGCCGAGGGCGTCGACGCCGAGGACGCCGTACACATCATCGAGGGCGCTGGAGCCGAGGGGCGCGGTGAGCACGCGGATGTAATGGAGAACGATGGTGGAGCCGCCGACGCGCAGGGGCACGGTCTCAGCGACATAGGAAGGCTGCGAGGCGGCGGGCTGCGCGGGCGGAGCGTAGAGATCGACCTTCATGCGGTTGAAGTCGGCGGCGTGCTCGTCGAAGTAGCGCGAGGTGAGATAGGTTTGCTGCCCGCCGGCGTCGATGGCGTACATGCGCTCGCCGCCGCGGCTGGAATCGGCAGCGGCAAGGCCGGACGGATCGGGCGGCGGGGCGGAATCCGGAGCCGAGGAGAGGCGATTGAAGGCGACGATGACCTGGTCGCCGTCGAGATAGAAGGGAGCGCCGGAGGTGAGCCGGTCGTTGCCGGCGGGAGCAGCGATCTGGCGGGCGGGACGGACGAGGATGGTGTTATCCGAGGTGACGGTGAGGCTGCCGATGGCGGCCAGCGCGGGATAACCGAGGACACCCTCCACCTGATAGCCGGAGCCCGGAAAGTAATAATCGGCATCGTCGTAGACGAAGGCGGTCATGTTGCGAAGCGTGAGGCGTCCGCCGATGGTGAAGCGGGGCACCACGGTGGAGTACATCGGGATGGGCTTTCCGGTGAGGGTGCGCACGGTGGCGGCATCCTCAGAGAGTTTGAGCCCGACTTCCCTGGCGGTGGAACGGGCGATGAGGTTGAAGGGCAGGGTGGGATCGAGCATCCAGGTGCGCGAGCGCGCATCGACGAAGACGGGAATGTCGGTGAGGCCGAGGGGATCGGTGGTGACCTGCAGGGAGAAAGGGTCGCAGGGCTCGACGGTGACAGGGGGATGGTTGGCGACGAGGGGGAGGAGCTTGAGCGGCATCTCGATCTGGTCGAGCTCGTCGGGAGTGAGCTGCGCGTGGAGGCGCGCGTCGAGGGCCTGGTAGGCAGCGGCGGCCTGGGCCCAGTCGCCGAGGCGCAGATAGTCCGAAGCGAGGGTCTGGCGGAGGAGCTTTTCGCGGGCGGTGTCGCCGGCGGCGGTTACCGCGGCGAGGAGCGGCTGGAGCAGGGAGATGGACTGCTGCAGGTCATTGGAGCGGTTGGCGAGGACGCCGCGATAGAGCTGCCGCAGATCGGGGGGCAACTGGCCGAGCTGGGCGGCGGCGCGGGCGTATTGATGATCGGCGAGGAGATTCCGCAGGCGCAGATCGGGGGTGAGCCCGCTGGCGGTGCCGGTCTGCAACTGGGTGCCGACGCCGGTTTGCGCGGCGGGCGGAGGCGCGGCCTGAGACTGGGGCGCGGCATCCTGGGCGCGGCAGCGGGCAGCGGAGAGCCAGAGCGCGAGGATCACAAACGCAAGCGCACAGGCGAAAGACCGGGCCGGCAGCGCACCGGGCCAGGGCGCATTGCCGCGCCGGCCGGCGGAGGCCGCGGGAGCACAGAGGAAGAACATGTTCCCTTCGAAGTTACCAGATTCGGACGGAAGGCGCGGATGAAGAGGATTGGCGTGACTTTAAGACGTTCTTTACGAAGCGGCCGGTAGACTTGAAGGGAGCAATGAAACGCAAAACGATTGCACATTACGAGATTCTGCGACGGCTGGGCGCCGGCGGCAGCGGCGTGGTGTACGCGGCGAACGACAATCTGCTGCAACGTCCGGTGGTGCTGAAGATGCTGCACACGGGAGTGCTGACGGCGGAGCAGATGCGCACGACGGTGCTGCGGGAGGCGCGGCTGGCGTCAGCGATCGAACACCCGAATGTGTGCGCGATCTACGAGGTTGGTGAGAGCGGGGACGAAGCCTACATTGCGATGCAGTATGTGCCGGGGCAGCCGCTGGACCAACTGATCGAGCGGGGGCCGGCGAGCCTGCAACTGGTGCTGTCGGTGGGAATCCAGATCGCGGACGGGCTGCAGGCGGCGCACGCGCTGGGAATTTTTCATCGCGATCTGAAGCCGCAGAACGTGATGCTGACGGACGGCGGGCTGGTGAAGATTCTGGACTTCGGGCTGGCGCGGCGCCTGACGCCGGAGGATGCGCGGTTCGATCCGGCGCGGCCGGTGCAGGCGAAGGATGCGCCCAGCGCGGCGACGTATACGGCACGTGGCGGCACGATCCGCTACATGGCGCCGGAGCAGTTTGTGACGGGGCACTCGAGCGTGCAGTCGGATGTGTGGGCGCTGGGGGTGATTCTGTATGAGCTGGCGAGCGGGCGTCACCCGTTCGCGCGGCCGGACGCGGAGGACTTCCAGGCCATCCGCGCGATCCAGTTTCTGGATCCTCCGGATTTGAGCGGGAGCGTGCCGGGGATGGCGGCGGAGCTGCAGAGCGTGATCATGGCGTGCCTGGAGAAGAATCCGGGGGCGCGCATGGCGTCGGCGGCGGAGGCGCGCGAAGGGCTGAAGACGATCATGAAGGCGCTGCGGATCGAGACGGGGATCATTCCCGGCGAGGTGGCGGCGAGCCTGCGGGCAACCGGACCGGAGGCGGAGAAACGCGCCACGGGGTTGCTCTCGATGCTGGCGGAGCGGTTCCGCGAGTCGGCGGGGGAACGGGCGGCGGAGAACTCGCTGGTGGTTCTTCCGTTCACGAACATGGGGACATCGGAGGCGGCGCCGCTGTATGGGTACGCGCTTGCCGACGCGATCGGGGCGCGGCTGGCGAGGATTCCGTCGCTGGTGGTGCGGCCGTCGAGCGCGCTGATGCAACTGCCGATGACGCAGCTTGATCCGCTGGCGGTGGGACAGAAGCTGCTGGCGCGGTTTGTGCTGGCGGGAAGTTTTGTGCGCTCGGAGAGCGGTTTCGACCTGAACTGGCAACTGCTGGACGTGACCCAGCAGAGCGTGCGCTCGGGGGGATCGATCCGGGTGTCCTCGCTCGATCTGATCGCGGTGCAGACGGAGATCTCGAACGAGGTGTTCGCCACGCTGAAAGGGATGGGTGCGGCAGACGGCATTGAAGGCGCGCAGCCGGGCGCGGGACGAACGGCGGGACGGGACGGCTCGCTGCCGGGACCGGTGAGCGAGAAGTATCTGCAGGGACGGGCGCTGCTGAGCTCATTCATGGTGAGGACGGGAGCGCGCGCCGATCTGGACCGCGCGCATGCACTGTTTTCGAGCGTGACGGGAGCCGATGCGGGATTTGCGGCGGGCTGGACGGGACTGGGCATCGCGGAGCTGCAGTACACGCGGCACGGCTTCGGGGGCCAGATCCATGTGATGCGGGCGCGGAGGGCGTTCGACGAGGCGCTGAAGCTTGATCCGGCGTCGACCGAGGCGAATCTGTACCGGATTTACATGCTGCTGTCGCGAGGCGAGAAGGAGTCAGCGCGGCACGGGATCGCAAACCTGCTGACGACGGCGTCGAACGACTGGAACGTGCACCTGGTGGCGGGGATTGCGCTGCGCTGCGACGGCATGTACGACGAGGCGCTGAACGAGTTCGGCCGGGCGCTGAAGCTGAACCCGGCCAACGCGGCGATTCTCTATAACCATCGGGCGCGGGTGTATCACTATCACAACCAGATCGAGCTGGCCGGCGACGAGCTGGAGAAGGGTCTGGCGCTGGAGCCGCGGCATCCGCTGCTGCGGACATCGAACGGCTACCAGCAGATGCGCCTGGGGAACCTGAACACGGCGATCGGGATGCTGGAGAGCGTGATCGCCGACGACGCATCGATGCGGATCGCGGTGCCGACGCTGGCCATCTGCTATGTGCAGGCGGGGGCGCGCGCCCGCGCGGCGGCGCTGCTGGAGGACGACACGCTGGCGGCGGCGGAGGCCGACAGCGAGATGGCCTACCGGCTGGCGACGTACTTTGCCGTGGAGGGCGACTCGAGCGAGGCGCTGCACTGGCTGCGGCGGGCGATTTATCTGGGCAACGAGAATTATCCGTGGTTCCAGAAGAATCCGGCGTGGAACAATCTGCGCACGAACGCGGACTTTGAGCGCATTCTGGAAGATCTGAAGCGAGGCTTCAGGAAGAACCAGAAGACGTGGAAGCGATTGCTGGAGCTGGTTCCTCCGGGGGAATAAGGGCGGCGGGAGCGGAAAGTGCGCGCCGGCGGCGGTGTTTCCGCGCCGGTGTCTGCGCCGGCGTGGCGCAGCGGAAACCCGCTGACGAAGAAGCGCGGATGCCGGGCCTGCGTTGGGCCCCAAAAACCGGCCCTACCGGGCTCAGGACGACAGTGCGTTTCGGTTACGCACTTTAGAGACAACAAACCTAACACGGGGAAGCGACGTGCTCGTAGGGGACGTACTCGGGCTCCCAGACGTAGGCGTCGATGCGGTCATCGAGATCGGGCACGGGGACGGCGACGCCATCGGCGATGGCCTGACGGCCGACGGCCTGGGCGACGACGCGGCTGACTTTGCGGGAGTCGGCGATGGGCGGCAGCAGAGGCGCGCCGGAATCGGCGCGGGCGGGAGAGAGCGAGGCCAGCGCCCTGGCGGCGGCCATGATCATGCCGTCGGTGACGCGCGCGGCGCGGGCGACGAGGATGCCGAGGGCCAGGCCGGGAAAGATATAGGAATTGTTGACCTGGGCGATGCGGACGGAGCTGCCGCCGAAGTCGACGGGAGCGAAGGGACTGCCGGTGCCTACCAGGGCGCGGCCGTCGGTCCAGCAGAGGAGATCAGCGGGTGCGGCCTCAGACCTTGAGGTTGGATTGGAGAGGGGAAAGATGACGGGCCTTGGGGTGTGGCGCGCCATCTCGCGCACGACCTCCTCAGTAAAAGCGCCGGCCTGGGCGCTGGTGCCGACCAGCACGGTGATGCCGGCATTGCGGACCACATCGAGGAGCGAGATGGGGGCGGAGCCGGAGGCCGAGAGCTGCCATCCGTCCAGATCGTGACGGCGGCGCACAAAGGGGAGTTGCGAGGGACGGATGCCCTCGACGCCCTCGACCAGGAGGCCGTAGCGGTTGAAGGCGTAGATGCGCCGGCGGGCCTGATCGGCGGTGAGGCCCTGCTCGATCATGGCGGAGACGAGGAGATCGGCGATGCCTGTGCCGGCCGAGCCGGAACCGAACATGGCGATGGTCTGGTCGCGCAGGGGGATGGCGGTGGCGTTGACGGCGGCAAGCAGGGTGGCGGTGGTCACGGCGGCGGTTCCCTGAATGTCGTCGTTGAAGGTGCAGAGGCGATTGCGGTAGCGCTCGAGGAGGCGGGTGGCGTTGGTTCCGGCGAAGTCCTCCCATTGCAGCAGAATGTGGGGCCAGCGGCGCTCGACGGCGGCGACAAAGGCCTCAACGAAATCGTCGTACTCCTGGCCGCGAATGCGCTTGTGCTCCCAGCCGATGTAGATGGGATCGCGCAGGAGCGCCTCGTTGTCAGTGCCCACATCGAGCAGCACGGGCAGGCAGTGCTCGGGAGGGATGCCGCCGAGGGCGGTATAGAGGGCGAGCTTGCCGATGGGGATTCCCATGCCGCCGGTGCCCTGATCGCCGAGCCCGAGGATGCGCTCTCCGTCACTGACCACGATGCAACGCACGGCATCGTAGCGGGGATTGGCGAGGATGCGATCGAAGCGCGCCCGCTCGGGATAGCTCAAGTAGAGCCCGCGGGGCTTGCGCCAGATCTCAGAGAAGCGCTGACAGCCTTCGCCGACGGTGGGGGTGTAGACGATGGGGAGCAGCTCTTCGATATTGTGGGCGATGAGGGAGTAAAAGAGCGTCTCGTCGTTGTCCTGAAGGTCGCGCATGTTGCTGTATTTGCCGAAGCCGTTGGGGCGGCTGTCGAGGACGCGCTTGCGGCGCTCGCGCTGCCTTTCCAGGGTTCCGACGTGGGGCGGCAGGAGACCGTGGAGGCCGAAGGCGTCGCGCTCCTCCTCGGTAAAGGCAGTGCCCTTGTTGAGGCGAGGATTCATGAGCAGGTCAAAGCCGGACAGGCGGGTGCGAACCACGCGCTTTCCGGCGCGAAGAATGGAATCAAATTCGGCGCTCACTGCGCTTTCTCCTGTGGAAGCTTGTTTATAGGATACGAGACGGCTAGGAAAAAGTCAGGACGACCATCTCAGGCGGTGCGCCGACGCGCATGGGCGGGCCCCAACTGCCGGCGCCGGTGGAGGTGTAGACCTGGAGCGCGCCGAAGCGGTGGAGTCCCGTGGTGAACTGGCCGTAGACCCTGCGGGTGATCCAGGTGAAGGGCAGGAACTGACCGCCGTGGGTGTGTCCGGAGAGCTGCAGGTCGAAGCCGGCCTGCGCGACCGCGGGCAGACGCGCGGGAGCGTGGTTGAGGAGGATGGCGGGCCGGGCGCGGTCGATCTTCATGGCGTCGAAGGCGGCCTTGATGCGCAACGGGGAGGATGCGGTGTGGTAGGAGAGGCCGGCCACCTGCACGCCGTCCACATCGACCAGGGCGTCGCCGAGGACGCGGATGCCGACGGCAGAGAGCTCCTTCAGGTACTGGGAGGGATCGCCGAACTCCTCATGATTGCCGGTGGAGAAATAGACGCCGAGGGGCGGATGGAGCTGGGCGAGAGGCGCGACCTGGCGCTGGTGATCGCCGCGGGTGCCGTCGAAGACATCGCCGGGGAGAAAGACGATGTCGGGATTGAAGGCCGCGGCCGTGGCAACCAGGCGGCGGCAGAAACGCCGGCCTTGAATAGCGCCCAGGTGCAGGTCACTGAAGAGAACGGCGCGCCGGCCCTTCCAGGAAGCGGGAAGGTTGGGAATGGCAAGGGAGATGCGGCGGATGCGCAGGATGCGGGCGTTGAAGAAACCGTAGAGAGCAAGGATGGCGGCGAAGCCGTAGAAGACGGCGGCAAGCAGGGGCCGCAGCGTGCCGGGATGCGCGGCGAGATGAGCGAGACAGAGGCCATACCAGACGGCCCAGAGCAGGAAGGTCATCCAGAAGAAGTAGTTGAGAAAGCCGAGCCAGACGGACGCAAGCCAGTAAAAGGCGCGGACGGGAAGGATCGAGAAGCGGAATGAGAGCAGCGATGCCGCGGCAAAGCTGAAGGCAAGGACCAGCATGACGGCGCGAAGGCCGTGGAGCGCGGCAGGAGCAAGGCCGGGCCAGAAGGCAATCCAGGTGGCAAGGATGAACTGGTGAGCAAGAAAGAGAATTCCCTGGATCAAACAGATTGCCAGCGCGGGCCAGGCCTTCAAGCGATCTCCTTTCCTCAATGATTGCATGAAGCAGCGGCGCGGCGGGGAGCGTGGATTGCAGACTCGTGAAAGAATCTTTCTATGATGCGCTCCGCCGGCAACGCGCTTGGAATCTACGTTTCATTTCCGTTCTGCCGGTCGAAGTGCACCTATTGCAACTTTGCATCGGGCGTGTATCCGGCCACGCAACAGGCGGCCTACATGGACCGGGTGACGGCCGAGCTGAAGGGCGCGCGGGAGTGGGCTGCGAGCATGGGCGCGGAGCTGCCGAGGCGGGTGGACACGGTGTACCTGGGCGGAGGCACGCCGTCGCTGCTGGCAGCGGAGCGATTGACGGAGCTGTTCGCGGTGCTGCGGGGCGAGTTCGACGTGGATGCGGATGCGGAGATCACGGTGGAGTGCGCGCCGGGGCAACTGGGAGAGGCGACGCTGGCCGCGATGGCGGAAGCGGGCGTGAACCGCGCGAGCCTGGGCGTGCAGTCGTTTGTGGACCGCGAGGCGCGCGAGAGCGGGCGGCTGCAGAGCCGCGCGGCGGTCGAGGAGGATCTGCGGCGGCTGCGGGCGGCAGGGATCGGGAATCTGAACGTGGATCTGATTGCGGGACTGGCCGGGCAGACCTACGCGTCGTGGGAAGAGTCGCTCGACGCGCTGGACGCCTCAGGGTGTCCGCATGCCAGCGTGTACATGCTGGAGGTGGACCTGGACTCGCGGCTGGGACGCGAGCTGCTGGAGGGCGGGACGCGCTACCGGGCCGGCCTGACACCGAGCGAGGATGCGACGGCGCGGATGTACGAGCGGGCCATCGAGCGGCTGGAGGCGGCGGGGCTGCGGCAATACGAGATCTCGAACTTTGCGCGGCCGGGATACGAGTCGCGGCACAATTTGCGCTACTGGCAGCGGCGGGCCTACCTGGGCGTGGGGCTGGATGCGTCGTCGATGCTTCGCGGCCGGAACGCGCGGCGCGGCAGGGATGACGAGAATCGTTTCGCGGCGTCTCCGCTGGAAGGACGGAAAGAACCGGGCACGGAGGACACCGTGCTGCGGGCAACGACAACGGACGACCTGGCGGCGTACCTGGCCGGTACGGGAGCGACGGAGACGGAATGGCTTGGCCCGGCGCGGCAGCACGAGGAGGCGTGGTTCCTGGGGCTGCGCACGAATGCCGGCGTG
>JAKCDN010000316.1 GCA_021841795.1 Acidobacteriota bacterium
AGGATGACCGCTGCTTCAGGCTCATCTTGCATTGGAAGAGGGTGTACTTTGACCTGATTCCTCCCCGGGTTTATCGTGGATGTAATTTCTTTTCTGGGCTTTGTCCCATGATTGGTCGCCGATGGGAAGTTTTGGCGAAGATCTGCGCAAGGAGCGTGTGGTACGCGGCGTTGCGCTCGAAGACATTTCGGCAGTAACCAAGATCAGCCAGCGGCATCTGCTCGCGCTGGAGCAGGAGAAATTCCGCCTGCTTCCGGGCGGCATCCTGAGCAAGGGGATTGTGCGGGGCTATGCCACAGCGCTGGGGCTGGATTCGCAGGAGTGGACCGAACGTTTTCTGCGCGCCTCCACCGCGAGCGAAAGCACGGACGAAGAGGACGGCTGGACGACGTTTGCAGCGAACGTGGGCAAGGCGCGCCTGCTGCGGCGCGAGGCGATTGAGGTTCGGCTGCGCTGGGTTGGCGCCATCCTGATGCTGCTGGCGGTGGTGGCGGCGGGCTTTCTTGCGGTGCGCTACATCGGTCTGGAGCGGGGCTGGTGGACGACGCTTTTGCCGCTGCACATGATCGCGGCGATTTTGCATGCGATCTGGCAAAGCCTGTCGCGGCTGTTCGCGCACCTGCACCATTGAGAGACAGGATCGCCGGCACAGGATCACTCCACCCCTAAAAATCGCCCGTTAAGCGGCGAATGTTCGCCGTACACTGCACGGCTTTGCCTGGTTTGCCCTGCGGCAATTACCATGGAAAAGATGCGCAGCCGCGCCGGATTCTGCAGAGGACGGGCGGGTGCAAGCAGGAAGGAGTTTTTCTCACTTGAGCGACCGTTTTCTGTTTACCTCTGAATCGGTGACCGAAGGCCATCCGGACAAGATCGCCGACCAGGTTTCCGACGCAATTCTTGATGCCTGCCTGGAGCAGGATCCTTACAGCCGCGTCGCCGCGGAGACCCTGACCGCCACGGGCCTTGTGGTAATCGCGGGGGAGATCACGACCAAGGCGTACGTGGACTTCCAGTCGCTGGTGCGGGGCGTGGTGGCTTCGATCGGCTACGACAATGCTCTTTACGGCTTTGACTCCAACACCTGCGCAGTGATCTCGACGATCAACAAGCAGTCAGGCGATATCGCGCAAGGCGTAGACACGGGCGGCGCCGGCGACCAGGGGATGATGTTCGGTTACGCGTCCAATGAGACGCCGGAGCTGATGCCGGCTCCGATTTCGCTGGCGCACAAGCTGACACGGCAACTGACGGCGGTGCGGAAGAGCGGAAAGCTGCCGTATCTGCGTCCTGACGGCAAGAGCCAGGTGACGGTGGAGTATGGCGAAGACGGCAAGCCGGCGCGTATTGACGCGGTGGTGATTTCAAGCCAGCATGCCGAGTCGGTATCGAACGAAGAACTGCACGCCGATGTTCTGAAGAACGTGATTCAGGCGGTGCTTCCGGCGCAGTGGCTGGACGAGCACACGAAGTATCACATCAATCCGACCGGGCGCTTTGTGATCGGCGGGCCGATGGGCGACAGCGGCCTGACGGGGCGCAAGATCATCGTGGACACCTACGGCGGCATGGGGCGGCACGGTGGCGGGGCCTTCAGCGGCAAGGATCCGACAAAGGTCGATCGCTCCGCGGCGTATATGGCGCGCCATATCGCCAAGAACATTGTGGCTGCGGGCCTGGCGGAAAAGGCCGAGGTGCAGCTGGCGTACGCAATCGGGGTCGCCGAGCCGGTTTCAGTGCTGGTGGAGACCTTCGGAACCGGAAAGCTGAGCGAGTCGAAGCTGACGGAGCTGGTACGGAAGAATTTCTCGCTCACGCCCAAGGGCATTATCGAAAGCCTGAACCTGCGCCGGCCGATCTTCCAGATGACCGCGGCCTACGGCCACTTTGGCCGCACCGAGCCCGAGTTCACGTGGGAATCAACGGACAAGGCAGCGAAGCTTGCCGCACAGGCGGGCGTAACCGCAGCGGCGAAGTAACAAAACTGTAACACGCGTCTTCGATCCGCGGGCGCGGATGGGAACGAAAACCAGGGGCGACTGCTCAGGCAGCCGCCCCTGGTTGTTTTTGCCTCGATATCTGTGGGCTTACCCCTCCGCAGACTCGATGTCCTGGACGTGGATTACGCGAGCCTGCTCATCGAGCTGGCCCGTCACCTTCACCACCTTGCCTTCAAACTGGCTGACGCGCTCCGCATCGTCAAGGCCATAGGTGATGCCAGACGAATCGTGGAGCACAAAAGCATCACCTTTTTTGACGATGGTACCGGTGAAGGTTGCGGACTTGTTCTGCTGGTCATCCGGCTGCTGCGGTTGCGGTTGTTGCCGGGGTTGCTGCGGTTGAGCCTGCCCGCCGCTGGAGACCCCGATGATAAACGGGGCTCCCCAGGCCAGAGCCGAGGAGAGCGCCAGCGCCGAGAAAGCAGAGATGTGAAGAAGATCGCGCTTGAGAGATTTCATGAGAGTTACCTCCGGGGGATGAGATGAACCAGGTGTAGCTACTCTCGCTCAGCCTGGTGTGGAAGCTGCATGCAACCGGCCGACCAAAGTGAAGGCTGTTGACGGGGCAGGCGTTGGCAGCGTGCCGGGCGGCAGGCGGGAAAAAACTGCCGCCGGACAACAGGTAAAAACTGCGCGCCGCGGTAAAAAGGGCGAGGGTCATCCGGGACGGATGCGGAAGGAATGTGGATCGGTTTCCGGATGCGGCAGGCGACGGCGAAGAAGGTTGCGCGGCGGGGGCGTGGAAGTTTTCGTGGAGTGGGTCCAGATGCCGTAGAATGCTTCGGGGAAACCGATACGTCTAAACAGGCAGGAGAAAAAGATGCGCCTGATGGGGATTGCCTTAGTTCTTTTGAGCTGCACCGCGCTTTGCGCGGCGCAGAGCGGAGCCGACTGGTCCTATACGGGAAAGACGGGGCCACAGCTCTGGAGCCGGCTCGACCCGGCCTACCAGGCGTGCAATCGAGGTCACGAGCAGTCGCCAGTCGATATTCACGGTACGCACCGGGACAAGAACCTGCAACCGCTGCAATTTCATTACATCGCTGGGGCGGTAACACTGGTGAATACGGGTCATGGCATCGAGGTTCTCGTAAATCCGGGCAGCACACTGACGGCCAACGGGGTGCGGTATCAACTGGTAAGGCTCGATTTCCATAACCCCAGCGAGCATTCCATCAAGGGCACGCTCGCGGACATGGAAGTGGACCTGGTGCATCGCAGCGCGGAGGGCAAGACGGCCATTGTAGCGGTGTTCCTGAACCAGGACCGGGGATTGCCGAATGCGCTGCTTGCGACGCTCTGGCAGCACCTGCCAAAGAAGCCGGGGACAACGACGAAGATTGCCGACATGGTGAACGCAGGCGGATTCCTGCCCGGGGACACGGGGTACTGGACCTATACCGGATCGACACTGGAGCCTCCGTGCACGGAGGGAGCGCTCTGGTTTGTGCTGCAGGAAGACCTGAGCATCAGTCGCTCGCAGTATCGCGCCTTCACGGATCTCTACAAGATCAATACGCGTCCGGTGCAGGATACGCACGGACGGCGCATTGAATCGAACGACTGAGGCGGGAGCGCAGGGCATGATGCGTTGCGGGGAAGGATGACCGGCGGCCGCACCGCAGGGCTCGCTTCCCGTCTCCGCCGCGCCGCCGGGGGTTCACGATTCCGATCGCGGCTGCAGGCGCAGCGTAATCTGCCCAAGATGGGCGTGCGCGGCGACCTCGTCGAGGTCATGCACCACGTAGTGCGCGGCATCGAGCGATTCGATGGGGTGGGAAAAGGTGGTGGCGACCACGGTGCAGCCTGCGAGGCGCC
>JAKCDN010000317.1 GCA_021841795.1 Acidobacteriota bacterium
CTGGTCGAAGCCGGTGGGGTCAAGGAACATCATCTGCATGAAGCCGGTTTCGGAGTAGACGAACTGGGTGTCGAGGTGCAGCGCCTTGGTCAGCTCGGTGATGGCTTCCATGGAGCCCTTGAAGAAGCCGTGCCGGGCCTGGACGGCCTTGGGGGTGTAGGTCTTGTCGAAGAAGGTCTTGCCGAAGTCCACGCGGCTGAGCATGTAATGGTCGCCGATGGGAACCTCATAGAGCTTGACATCCGGTTTGGTGTCCTGGATGTAGGTTTCGACCAGTGGGGTGCGCTGCTGAATGTTCCTGATCAGGACCTTCTCCTGGGCAATGGCCTTCTGGACCAGCGCCTCCTGCTCGGGGGTAAGCTGGCGGGCCTGCTCGTACTTAGGTTGTTTTTTAGCGTACGCGCAGCCCAGGCCGATGCTGAGGATCAGCAGGGCAAGGGGGATCTTTCGAAACGTCATGTGCGACTCCTGATGGAATACTTTCTGGCTTTCGTCACCCTTACCGCGCCCTGCGGCGCGCCACGGCTGAGCACTGGCCACGTAAAACCGGACTTTTTCTTATGCTACGCCAACTGAAAAGTGATGGTGATGGTCGTGGTGGTGTCGACGGGGCGGCCGTCGCGGGTAGCCGGACGGAAGTGGATCTGCTCGGCGACGCGGCGAGCTTCCTCGTCGAGGCCATGCCCGAGACCGCGCACTATGCCCTGCACCTCGACCTGGCCCGAGGCAAGGAAGGTGACACGCAAAACGACGTCACCCTGAATCTTCAATTGCCGCGCCTCGGCGGTATAGCGGACGGGCGGCTTGGAGAGCACCTCAAGATTGGTGGAGGCGGGCGCGGCCTCGGGCCTTTGGGCTACGGCGACCTGGGTGGCGGCGGGAATGCCGGCCGCGGCGACCTTGCCGTAGTTGGACCCGGAGTTATTGACGCCGGTTGCGCCGGGGATGCCGGCGGAGGCGACGCGGCCCGGGACGCCATAACCTGAAGTGGCGCGGGTGTTGGTGCCAAGCCCGGCAGAGCCCACCTTGCCATAGGGGGCGACGGCGGGACCGTGCATGCCGCCATAAGGATTGCCGATGGCGGCGACGGTGGCCGGACGCGCGGCATTGGGATTGGGAGTGGCGCCGAAGGTTTCGCCGAGGTGGACCTGGCCCACCCGGGCCTTGACGGCATCGTTCTGCGCCGGCATGGCGTCAGCAAGGGCGGCCTTGGGCTGCGGAGCCAGGGTGATCTGGGGCCGGGCCTGCGGGACGGGGAGATTGACCTTAGCCTCCATCTGAACGGGCTTTGGCTCCGGCCGGGGCCTGGGCATGGCGATCTGGCGGGGCTGAAGCTCGATCTTGGGCTGCTGGGGCGGAGGCGGCAGCTTGGGCGGCGGAGGTTGGCGGATGTGCTCGACCGGGGGCGGAGTGGAGGGCGCGAAGATCTCTGTCATCTCATAGTGCTGCTGGATGACCTTCCGGGCCATCATGCCCACGCAAACGAGAGTGACCAGAACAGCGGCATTCAGCGTCGAGCTGATAAGGAAGGAGACAGACCGCCCTTCCGGCTCGGGCAAAAGACCAAAGTTCGTTCGCCCAGGGGAGTAGTTCATCGACATGTTCGAAACCTCACTTCCGACCGCCGCCAACGGCGCAAGATACTCTTCAGTGCTGTGCGTGACAGCGGGAACCGCGACGCGCTGCCTGCCGGGCTCTCCGATTACGCCCATCGATTGCAGGGTTTGCAGCCGCTCCAGGACCGGTGTACCTGATCCGGCGCATGGAACGTCCCTCACCTGCATGAGGGCGGATCGGCGCGGCGGTCTTGCTTCCGGGGTATGGTGATGCTGAAGCCGCGTCGGCCGGTTGGTGCGGAAAGCGCTCCCGCTTTGGATTATGACGCGAATTCCAGTCCGCGCCGTTATAACTCTTGGTTCCCGCCGACTGGGAATCTGCGCGGGAGGAAGAACTCACGGGCAAAGTCCGGAACCGGGGGCGGGATGGCGGAGGCGTGAGATCGGAGCAGTCCCGCGGACGACGGCCGCAGAACGTGCCCGCAGCACAGGCTCCCTTTCCGGGACGGCCCGCAGGCCGACTTTCGGACATTCAAATCCTCCACTTGATAACCAAGATAAATTTTCTGGAATCAGGCTTTTATTGAAAGCAAAAGCACGGATTCCGTAGTGCAAATCCCGGGAGCGGCTTGATGTTCGCCTGCTGTTTGTTGCGCCGTGGCGCTGCCAGAGCGGAGTGAACGGGCGGCAGCAGCCGTGAAAACCGGATGAACCATTGCGCCACCCGGTGCGGCACTGATCTTATAGACTCAAAGTTACCTAAACTGTCGCAGAAAGGACAGTCTTTTTGTGAAGATCCTAGTTACTGGCGGTGCAGGATATATTGGGAGTTCCGTAACGGGACTGCTGCAGGAAAAAGGCCATAAGCCGTTTGTGTACGACAACCTGAGCCACGGTCACCGGCAGCAGGTACCGGCCGGAGTGGAGCTGATCGAGGGCGAGCTGAGCGACCGCGGTCATCTGGAGAAGATTTTTACGGCGGCGCGAGAGGCGCATGAGCCCTTTGACGCGGTTCTGCACTTCGCGGCGCTGATCGAGGCCGGCGAATCGATGCAGAAGCCGGAGATCTACTTTCGCAACAACACGGCATCGACGCTGTCGCTGCTGGAGGCGATGCTGAGCTGCGGAGTGAAGCGGCTGGTGTTCTCATCGACAGCGGCGGTATACGGAGAGCCGGAGAAGGTGCCGATCGAGGAGGATGCGCGCCTTGATCCGACGAATGCGTACGGGCACTCGAAGCTGCTGGTGGAACAGATGCTGAAGTGGCTGCACCGCATCCACGGGCTGCAGTACGCCTCACTGCGCTACTTCAACGTGGCCGGGGCGGCGGAGACGGCGGAGGGTGTTGTGCGCGGCGAGTCGCACGAGCCGGAATCGCACCTGATTCCCCTGGTGCTGGACGTGGCGCTGGGACGGCGGAGCTCGATCCGGATGTATGGCGACGACTATCCGACGGCGGATGGAACGTGCATACGGGATTACATTCACGTGGCGGACCTGGCGGAGGCGCACCTGCTGGCGCTGGAGGCGCTGGCGGCGGGAAAAGGCGCGGCGACGCCGCTGGTGTACAACCTGGGCAACGGCAAGGGCTTCAGCGTGCGGGAGGTGGTGGAGTCGGCGCGGCGGGTGACGGGCCATGCGATTCCGGCGGAGGTTCATGCGCGGCGGGCGGGCGACCCGGCGGTGCTGGTGGCCAGCTCGGCCAAAGCGATGAAGGAACTGGGATGGAAGCCGCGGTATACGAACCTGGACGAGATCCTGCGGACGGCGTGGATCTGGCACCAGAGACGCTATCGCGGCTAGCGATGGCTCAGGGAACGAGCATGCAGCGCATTTATCTGTTGTCGACCGGCGGAACGATCGAGAAGGTGTACTCGGAGCAGAGCGGGGCGGTGGAGAATCGCGCCGCCAAGCTGGACCGGTATCTGCGGATGCTGCGGCTGCCGGATGCCGAGATCCGGTCAGAACACCTGATGAACAAAGACAGCCTGGAGATGACCGAGGCGGACCGCGCCGAGGTGCGGGCGCGGGTGACGGAGCTGCTGACGGAGGGCGCGCCGATCGTGATCTCGCACGGCACGGACACGATGGTGGAGACGGGACGGTATCTGGAGCAGTCGTTTCCGGAGTTGCAGACGCCGATTGTGCTGACGGGAGCCATGACGCCGCTGGGGTTCGAGGGCTCGGACGGGCTGCAGAATCTGACGGAGAGCCTGCTGGCGGCGCGGCTGCTGAGTCCAGGGGTGTACATCGTGAT
>JAKCDN010000318.1 GCA_021841795.1 Acidobacteriota bacterium
CCACCGTGGCCCTGGTCGACTCCGAGTACAGCCGCATCACCTGGGACTGCGCTACCGTGGCTGCAACGCTGGCCCGCTTTCATGCCCGATACGTTGTTCTCTACCGTGCCGCCTCAGCCGCAGCCATAAGCCATCACAGCGCCCACCCTAATACCGTGCTTCGCGCCGAGTCTCCGTTTGTCGCAGCCGCGCTCGACGGCACCATACCGTGCGGCTTCGCCATAGCCCAGGAAAATTCAGCCGTTCGCATTCTGCGCGCCCCGCGGCCATAACAGCGGCCGCTGGGCCGGCAATTCGCCGGTTCCGCATCTCACCCTGCCGTTCTGGAGCCTGCAAACGGCCACTGCCCGAGCCGCCGCGCCCGCAGCAGATAAACCAGCGTTCCCGACGCGGCAATGCCTGCCGCCACCGCCAGTTCCTTGAGCGCATGGGAGCGGTAGACCAGCAGAAATCCGAAGCCAGCCATCGCAAACAGCGGCGGCAGCGGAAACAGCGGCATGCGGAAAGGGCGCGGCAGATCCGGCCGGCGCAGGCGCAGATAGACGACGCCGATCTGCTGCAGCAAGAACTGCAGCAGAATGCGCGTGATCACCAGAAGCGTAATCACCTGAGTCAGCGAGAAAAAGCAGAAAAATGCCCCCGCCAGTCCCAGAACAACAAGCGACCGGTGAGGAATGCCGTGCCGAGGATGAACCGCGGCAAGATAGCCAAAATAGTTACCGTCACGGGCAGCGGCGTAGGGCACGCGCGAGTAGCCCAGCTGCAGCGAGAAGACGCTGGCAAACGCGGTCCAGACAATGAGCGCGGCAATGGTGAAGCCGGCCCATCGACCAAAGGCGGAACGGGCAATATCGGCGACAAGCTGACCGTGCGGGAACGCGGATGAAGCGGCACGGCCGGCCGCGCCTCCCAGCGAGGGCAGGACGGCGAGATTCATTAAAACGTACAAAGCACCTACAAAGATGACCGAGAGCAGGATCGCGCGCGGAATCGTCCGCTCCGGCCGCCGCACCTCGGCGGCAAGAAAACAGATGTTGTAGTAGCCCCAGTAGCAATAAGTCGCCAGAAGGGTAGCCTGCGCGAGCCCTCCCAGCGATCCCAGGGAAGCGGAGAGAGAAGAGGCAGCTGGAATATGCCAGCCGCCGCGCGCAGCCGATTGAGCAAATCCTGAAACGATGACGCCGGCAAGAGCCGCTATCACACCGGCAAAGAGCACCCAGGCCATGCGCGCAACCGAGCGGATGTTGCGATAGAGCAGCACCGTGACCAGCAGGCAGGCTCCGGTCGCCGCAAACTGCGCGAAGTGAATCCCCGGGAAGGCCGGCAGAGGCGTCCGTTCCAGTCCGGGCCAAAAAACGGCCAGAAAGCCGGTAAGGCCGATGCAGCCCGAAGCAATCGAAAGCGGCGCCGTAAAACCCACCTGCCACACATAGAGAAAACTGAGCCAGTTGCCGGCACGGTCCGGGCCATAGATCTCGCGCAAAAATGCATACGAACCGCCTGCGCGTGGAAAAGCGGCGCCTAATTCTGCCCAAACCAGGCCGTCTGCAATCGCGATCGCCGCTCCGAGCATCCAAGCCCACAAGGAGAGCTGAAATCCCGCAGCGAGTATGACCAGTGGAAGCGTTATAAATGGCCCCACGCCAATCATCTCCAGCATGTTGAAGAGTACGGCGGAGCGCAGGCCAACACGGCGCTGGAGCGCATCCGCGGCTGAATCGGGCGGGTTCCGGCCGTTCTCCGGTCCGGTGGATACAGGATGGTTTGGCAACATGAAGGCTACCGGTATCCAGATTATTACGGCCCGACCGGGGGCATTGACGCGGGAGCGTGGGTTCGGGGAGACTGAGGGCTGCCGTACACGTGTGCACTTTGGGGTTCGACTCATGGCGGAGAAAGACGGAGACCGGGCCGCAGGAACTCCGCGCGCAGGAATCAGGCGCGCTCTGCGGCTGCCCGACCGACCGCCTCTGCGCCCGCCCTCCATCAAGGACATCGCGCGCCTGGCGCATGTCTCGCATCCGACCGTTTCGCGGGCGCTGCAGAACAGCCCCCTGGTCAATGCGGAGACCGCGGCCAGAATTCGCAAAATTGCAGCGGATCAGGGCTATCGTGCCAGCGCGGTGGCACGCGGCCTGGTCACGCGGCGTACGCGCACTGTGGGGCTGGTCGTCACCACCGTCAACGATCCTTTTGCCGGCGAAGTTACCTGCGGCATCGAGGAGATTGCCAGCGATCGCGGGTATGCGGTTTTCCTCGCCAACTCGCACGCTGATCCGGCACGGGAGCGCCGCGTGGTGCAAGAGCTTGCGGAGCGGCGCGTCGATGGCATGGTCGTAACATCTTCTCGCGTGGGGACGCTGTATCTTCCGCTGCTAAAGGAGCTGGATGTGCCCATCGTATTGGTTAACGATCAATACCCGGGCGAATTTGTTCACTCTGTCATGATCGCCAATCTTGAGGGCGCCCGCGCAGCGACCGAGCACCTGATCGGGCTGGGACACCGGAGGATTGCCTATATCGGCGACCGGGGAGGTTACCAGTCGGACACCGAACGGCTGGCAGGCTACAGAGAAGCGCTCAGCCAGGCCGGGATCCGTTTCGCGCCCGAACTGGCGGTGGAAGGCAATGGACTACCGTCCGGCGCAATCGAGGCCATGAGCAAGCTGCTGCAATCAGGCGATCCGCCAACTGCGGTTTGCTGTTATAACGACATGACCGCTCTGGGCGCAATGCAGGCAATCCGCGCCCGCGGGCTTAGAGTTCCAAAAGATGTGTCGGTGACAGGTTTTGACGATCTCTTCTTCGCCGCCTACCTGACGCCTCCGCTGACCACGGTAAGACAGCCAATGCGGCGCATGGGACAAATTGCAATGGAAAACCTATTCAAGCTGATGTCGGGCGAGGAGTCGATGGCTCAGATCAAGGTGCAGGCGGAGCTTATCGTAAGGGAATCGACGGCCAGAGCGCCCAAACGGGAGGGCAGGCATGGGTGATGCAGTTACGAAAAACGGTGCGCCGCCGATCCTCACACCGTTGCGGGTGTATTGCACGGAAACTCCGATTATTCCGGCCATTCGCAAGCCCGAGTCTGTAGACCAGGCCATCCTGTCGCGCAGCCGGCTGATCTATCTGCTGACCGGCGACCCGGAGACCCTGGAGCCGATGATCCGGAAGATCACCGGCGCAGGCAAGGCGCCGATGGTGAATCTGGATCTGCTCAATGGATTCTCCCGCGACAAGTACGCGGTGAACTACCTCAAGCGCATCGGCGCATCGGGCATCATCTCGACGCACCTGGACCCGCTGCGCCACGCTTTGGCCATCGGGCTCTATGGCATACAGCGGACGTTTCTGCTGGACTCAGGCGCCATGGACACGATCACGAACCAGTTGCGCAACACGCCGGTGCATGCGCTGGAGATTCTGCCGGCGCTGGTTGCGCCCATGATGATCGAGCGGGTGCGCACGGTCTCAACGGACCTGCCCGTGGTGGGGGGCGGATTGATTTCAAGCATGAAGCAGGTCGAATCGCTGCTGCAGCAGGGACTGAGCGCGATCTCCACCAGTCATCCCCAGATGTGGATCAAGTGAGGCCGCCGGCAAGTGCGCCAACAAGCGCGACCGCTGGCTCCGGCGGCTCGTTCCCAACCTGAACCGGGATCTGGAAGCATCGGGAAACAGCCACGTGCGCAGGCTGCCCGCTACTCCGTGTCCGGATTGGGCAGGATCACATCGCGCACAATCGCATCCATCTCCGCGACCGCGGCAATAAACTGCCGCAGTGTGCGCCGGGTCGCGCCAAAG
>JAKCDN010000319.1 GCA_021841795.1 Acidobacteriota bacterium
CGTGCCGCCAGGGGTTTCTCCCCCCGCGTCGGCACGGTTCGGGGCATGGCGCAGTCTGGTAGCGCATCTGCTTTGGGAGCAGAGGGTCGGGAGTTCGAATCTCCCTGCCCCGACCAATACTTACGAAGGACGCTCAGAGCTTCGTGTCCGCGTTTGTGTCCGCTTTTGAATGCGGGGACGGAGCGCGTCGGGCATTGAGAATATCGACAGGGTTTGCCTCAGGTGCGACGACCCTGAGCTTTGGATGGTCAATGGGATGGAAGTTTCCATGCTGAGGTCATTCCTTCGACGCTAGACGTATGACGGCACGTGCGCCGGGCGAATCCTGACGGTTCGCCAGCCGCAAGCTCCCGCCGTGCGCCTCGATGATCTGGCGCGCCAGCACCAGACCGATGCCGCTGCCGCCGGGCTTGGTGGTGAAGAACGGCACGAACAGGTTTTCGGTGTGCGCGAGGCCGGGACCGTCATCTTCGACCTCGACCAGCAGATATCGGCCGTCCTCTCGCCAGCGGATGCGCACGCCTCCCCCCGTTTCCAGCGCCGCCTCCGCTGCATTGCGCACCACGTTGATCAGCGCTTGCTCGAATTGCGTCCGATCCACGTAGGCTTTCGCAGGTGAGTCGGATTCGACGGCGACGGTCACCCGGTCTTCCAGAGTCGCGATGTGCTGGACCAGTCCGGACAGGTCGAGTAATTCGGGATTGGGCGGCGGCAGACGCGCCAGCTCTGCGTAACGGCGGATGAAGCCGCCGAGTGTCCGGCTGCGGCGCTCGATCAGCTCCATGCCTTCTGTCAGCGTCGGATCGCCTTCCGCGGCGCGCTCCCTCAGCAAGCCGGCGGTGGATTGGATTGAGCCGAGCGAATTGTTGATCTCATGTCCGAGCACACGGATCAGCCGCCGCCAGGCATGCCGCTCCTCTTCGCGCAGCGCCCGGCTCACGTCGGTGACGACCAGCAAGCGATGGGGCCGCCCGTGGCGACGGAACATGACTCGGCGCACCTCCCACGGTCCCTCGCCGGCCAGGAAATCCCGCCGATCGATGAATGGTGCGCCGCGCTGCAGCCAGTCAGACAGACCGAGGTCCGCTGCGGCGCGTCCGGTCAGCCCGGCGGCCGTCTCGCCCAGGAGCGCTTCCGCGGCGGGATTGAGCTCGAGCAGTCTATCCTGCTCGTCCACGATCAGTACGGCGAGCTCGAGGCTGGCGAGCAGTTGCGCGAGCAGCGCATCGGTCTCCAGGCCGTGGCGCTGCTCGCCGCCCAGGCGGGCCGCCAGGGCGTTGAATTCCCGCCAGACCTGTCCGACCGCACCGCCGCCGACGCGCACTCTTGAGCCGTAATCCCCTTCACGCAGGCCCTGCAGGAGGCTCGCCAGCAGATGCAGTTCTCGGGTGCGGGACCTGACGGCCATCGCCAGCCCCGCTACGAGCCAGAGCAACGCTATCGCGAACCAGAGCCACAGCAACGCCCGCGGAAGCTCGATACCTGCGCTCGGCAGCAGCGCCAATACCAGCATCGGTAGCAGCCCGACTGCGGCCACGCCAGCGTCCTTCCACCGTGCGGGGCCGCCGAGTTTCATTCGCGCAGCTTTTCCAGGCGCCGATACAAGGCGCTGCGGCTGATTCCAAGCCTTGTCGCTGCCGCCTCAACATCTCCACCGCAACTCTCGAGCGCACGCCGGATCACATAGCGCTCCGCCTGCTCTAGGGTGAGGGTGTCGAAGCGCTCCGCGCTTTCCTTGCCCACGAGCCGCAGGTCCGCGACCTCGATCTGCTCTGACTTGGCCAGCAGCGCCGCCCTTTGCATGACGTGCGCCAGTTCCCGCACGTTGCCGGGCCAGTCGTAGCCTTCCAGTGCGCGATCCGCACCGCTGCTTAGCGCCAGCTGTCGGGTATTCCTGGGGGTGTGGCGAGCGAGGTAATGCCGGGCAAGCAGCGGCACATCGTCCCGCCGTGCCCGGAGCGGCGGCAGCGGGATCTCCACCGCATTCAGGCGGAAGAACAAATCTTCGCGGAAATGTCCGTCGCGAATCAGTTGCCGAATATCGGCATTGGTGGCGGCCACGATCCGCGCATCCGTCGGTCGCGACACCGCCTCGCCGACACGCTCGAACGTGCCTTCCTCCAGCACGTGCAGCAGCCGCGCCTGTTGAGCCGGGGTGATATTGGAGATCTCGTCGAGAAACAGGGTGCCGCCTCTTGCGCGTTCGATGCGTCCCGCCCGGTCGCTGCGGGCATCGGTGAATGCGCCTTTGACATGGCCGAACAACTCGCTCTCGAACAGCGTCTCCGCCAAGCCACCGAGATTGACACTGACGAATGTGCCCTCCCGCCGCGGCGAGTGCCGGTGAATCCAGCGCGCCATCAGACTCTTCCCGGTGCCGCTTTCGCCGGTTAGCAGCACCGGTACATCGAAGGCCGCGATGCGCTCGATGACTTGCATTGCCTCGCGCATGGCGTGGGAGCGGAAGATCGGCTCCTCGTCTTCCGTTTCGCCGGAGGCTGCGGTTTCTTCCAGTCTGCGCACCTGACTACGGGCATCGGCGAGGGCCAGGTGGCTCGCCAGGAGGGATCGCACGCGGGCGTTCTCCCAGGGCTTCTCCAGGAAATCCTGCGCGCCGAGCTGCATGGCCCGCACCGCCAGCTGCACCGTGGCCCAGCCTGTCAGCACCACCACCGTCAGCGTGCGGTCCTGCGCTCGGATCTGCTCGAGCAGCGCCAGGCCCTCTTCGCCCGAGGTGGTGTCGCGCCGGTAGTTCAGGTCGAGCAGCATCAGGGCGGGGCGAATCTGCCGCAGCGAGCTCAATGCTTCCGCTGGACTCGCGGCCGTTGCGACCTCGCAGCCACAATCGCGCAGCAGCAGCGAGAGCGCCTGACGCACATCCGCGTCATCATCCGAGACCAGAACGACCGGCTTCGCCATCGTGTCATTATATCTGCTTCGATCCCCTATCCCGAAGCGCTTGCCTGGGACATACGCGGATTGCCCGCCAGGCCGGCAGCCGGTGGGCACGCAGCGTGACGAGGCCGAGGACCGACCCAGGCAGCCGTTCCACCCGGCGCACGTGGGCGTCCGAGCCGGCGCGCACCGCGAGCTCCTTCGACAGCCGAATGCTCGCAGTGCCGCGTGCATCCCTCAGCACTGCTCAGGCGGATGGCTCGGCGCCGAGCTTCACGGGCGGTTCCACGACCGCCGGCTCCGCGGGTACGGTTCCAAGGCGGCGGGCCTGCCTCAGCCAATACGTCAGAGGCGACAGCGGCAGATCACCGCGCTCTCAGAATCGCCTCTGGCTTGCGGCGCAGCGGGCGGATAGCTCCGGCGGGCACCGCCGTTCCCCACCTGAGCGAATACGCTGCCGTCACTCTGGTGCGGTGCCGCGAGATTCGCCCGGCCGTCCCATCGATCTTGTCTTCGTGCCGATCGCGCAGATACCTCCGCCGGACAACTGCGCGTCGATCTATCGGCATGACGACCCTAATTCCAGGCAGGTACGCGACGGGAGGCATTCTGTCCGCCGGCGGAACCGCACAGGTATTGGCATGCATCCCAGAGCGGCCGGAAGGGCCGGAATTCAGCTGCGCGAACCGGCTATGTCAGAAGCTCTGTGCTCCGTCGATGCTTTCGGCAATAGACGCTGCGTTACGATAACTTCTCTGGGAACGCCGCCATGATGGCTCGCTCTACAGATCTCTTCCACCGTCTCACGGAATGGTGGCTGGCCCAAATCCACCCCGCGACCTCGGCCGCTCGCCCAGCTGAAACGGACATCGGCGCCGATGGGTTTGTCGGGATTGACCGGACC
>JAKCDN010000320.1 GCA_021841795.1 Acidobacteriota bacterium
CGCAAAGCCTACCCGCGGCGCAATGCCCCACTGGCGTCCGGTAAGCGTCGTCTTGCTTACTCCGTTCGTCCCGTTCCTGTTATTGCCCGCGATGATGAAGCCGGAGCTTGTGATCGCGTCTGTTGGCGCGTCGTAGTGATACAGCGAAGGATCGAAGTTAAAGATGTCGCCGTTCTTCTCGGTCAGCCCGCCGTTCCAGTCGTAGCGGATTCCGGCGGTGATGCTGAGCGTGGGAATGACCTGAAACTTGTCCTGCACGAAGAGCCCGGTTGTGTTGGCGCGATAGTACCGGTCGGCATTGCCCTGCAGGTAGGTCGATGCGGTAAAAAGCTGCGTCGTATATGGCGTAACCCAGTTGTCCAGGAATGAAACCATGTCTGGCGAGTCCACGCTGCCCGTGCCGGTGCGGCGATCGCGAATATTCAACTGCGTGTAAGACCAGCTTCCTCCGAAGCTGAGCGAGTGCCGTCCCTTCGTCCAGATGGCCGTGCCCGAGGGCTCGATGCGGTTCTGGAAGACACCCGTGTTCGCGCCCTGGTACTCGGCATCCGGGCCGATGGACAGTGACGGGAAAACCAGGCCGTAGAGCGGTCCTGTGGATGAGTCGAACTGGTCGCCGATGGCATCGTTGATGGTATAGCCGGGAAAATAGCTGCCGAATGCTGACGTGACGCCCGCTGCGGGTGTATTGGCCTGCCCCGGCGCCCAGGGCTGGTCGTTGGTGGCGTATGCCTTTTCCCGCAGAAACCCGATCGTCTCTGAGATGCTCAGGGTGCTGCCGATGGTTTGCACGTTGTTGAGCGATCCCACCTGCGAGCCCGTATCCATGTGCGCGGTAAATCCGGGCACGTTTGAGTAGGCATACGGTGAGCTCGAAGGATCATGCTGGTAGTAGTACTTGGCGGCAAGTATGTCTTTGGCGCTTACATTCCAGTCCAGGTCGGCTACCGTTTGGTCGGCGATAAAGCGCGATGTGCCGGGCAGAAAGGCATTGTAGGGCGAATACACGTTGGGACTGGCGCTCGGCAGTGCGCTGGGAACCAGGTAGTTGCCGGGCTCGCCCGGCAGCGCCGGAGCGGTCAGCAGCGAATACGCTACAGGGTTCGACGATGCGCTGAATTGATTGAACGTGCCGCCGAAGGTGGGGTCGAAGCCGAGATACTTCTCGTAGCCGATGTTGCTCGTCCAGTTGTTTTCGGTTACCGAGATCAGGTTTGCGGCGCTGCGGCCCGAACCCGAGTTCAACGGTCCGGAGTTCAGCCCCGGCGGCACATCCAGCAGTTCGTCGCCGGTCTCCTGGTCGGAGATGTGCAGATGCTGATAGCCCACAAACCCAAAGAGCTTGTCTTTGATAATCGGCCCGCCAATCTCCCCGCCCAGAATATAGCGGTGAAGCTGCGGATTCTTGTCGCTGGCGGGAATATTGTTGTCTTTCTTGAAAAAGAATGGCGCGGCGTTGATCCAGTTGGTGCCGCGATGCGCGTAGACCCCGCCATGGACCTCGTTGGTGCCGGACTTCGTGCTCATATCGATGTGCGCGCCGGAGTTCGAGCCCTGTTGCGCGTCGTACATCGAAGCGTTTACGCGGACCTCTGCGATGGTCTCCGGAGCCGGCGTGGGAATGGCATTGCCGATCGCGAGGTACACCGATGAGGCGCTCGGAATCACGCCGCCGGCTGCGTTGTTCGCCTGCCCCGTGTTGTTGACCACGCGGAATGAATCCACCTGACTGGTGCTCTTGCCGTTGAATAAATTGCTGGCATCGACGCCGTTCACCAGAAACGCATTGGAAGTGTCGCGCTGCCCGTTGGCCCAGATGGGCGCGTTGCCCAACCCGGAGTTGGCGCCGGTGCCCCCAGGCAGTTCCGCATCCACGCCGGGCGATAGAATGGCCAGGCCGGTGAAGCTGCCTGTAGCCAGCGGCACGGAGCTGATCTGCTGCTGCTCCATCACGTACCCGTTTGTCGTGTCAACGGCGTTCATCAGCGGCGTCGCGTCAACTTCGACCGTGGTCGTCGCCTGGCCTACTTTGAGCGATGCATTCACGGTTGCCGTGCGGTCCGCCTGCACCGTGATGTGCGGCGTCTTTTGCGCCTCGTAGCCGTCGGCCGAATAGGTGAGGGTGTAGACCCCGATCGGCAGGTTCACAAAACTGTACACGCCCGAGCCGTTCGTCTTCACAGACCGCGTCAGTGAAGTCTGCTCATCGGTTACGGTGACGCTGGCATTGGGAATCACTCCGCCTGTGGCATCGGTCACGGCCCCGGTAATTCCGCCCAGGGTTTGCTGGGCGCCCAGCCGCGCTGCGGTGAAGGTAATCGTCGCAACATTCGCCGCCACGAGAGCAGCGCAGATCAAGAGTGAACGCAAGGAGTAATTCAAAGGCCTGACCTCGAAATAGAGATTTCCTTACTGAAATTTGTGAATTTCAAAAGGCAAACTGCCATGAGTGGATGCTGCCGAGCCCTGATATGAATGACCACTGAGCGATGGTGATGAAGCCATGCCGTTCAATTGCTGCAACCTGCCGCCGCTAGGGTTAGCGGTATGTTAAAGGCCGCGCCATAAGTTTGCTGTAAGGATTTTTTTGCGTCACTGGGGGTTTTGTGCGCTTTTTCCACAAAAAGTCAGCGATTTGCACGCAGTCCCCGCCGCAGACCGTACCATCCCAGCCCGGCAGCGATGTAGACGAGATAAATAAACGGAATGCGCGCGTGCACTGCGTCTGCCGCGGAGTTGAGGTCAAAGAGCGTGATCAGAAGGATGAGAATCACCGTCAGAGCGCTCGTCGCCGCCGGCAGACGCGAATGCCGGCCGTGCGCCCGCCGCGCAAACGGCAACGCCACAGCCACCAGCGCATATGCCGTGAGAAACCCGAAGACTGAGAGCGAGCCGCACAGGTCGTACATTTGGGAACCTGTGGCGTGGTACGCGGCAAAACCAATGGTAGCCGCCAACATGAGGGTTGTTGAAAACGCAATTGCGGCTCCCGGCGTCCCGTGTCTGCGATTGGTGCGCGCAAAGGTGTCCGGAATCAGGCCATCGTGCGCCATGCGCAGCAATACCCGTGCAGCCGCCGTGGCGCAGGCAAGCACACAGGAAAACATGCTCACGAAGGCGCCGCAGTCGATAACGACGCCGAGCGCGGAGACACCCGCCTTCGTGGCCAGCAGATGCAGCGGGCTGGTGGTATCGCTCAGGGCGGTGGACTCGCCGCGGAAGCCCACCACCTCGGAGTATGCGCAGAGCATAAAGAAAACCCCGGCCAGCAGCGCGCATTGCAGAACGGCACGAGGAATGGTCCGGAGCGGGTCGCGGGCCTCGCCGCCCAGCGTCGTCGCGCTTTCGAATCCGGCGAAACTGAAGATGGAGAGCACCAGCGCAGGCCCAAGCCCCTTGAGCGGGACGCCCTGCAGTCGAAACTGGCTCCTGTCCACATGCAGCCCCATATGGGCAATCAGAAGAACCAGCACAATCAGGATCAGGCTCACCGAGGCCGCCTCGATCCAAAGCATGACCTCCGCCGAAAGCTTCACGTCGCGCCATGCGATGCAGCCTGCCGCCAGGCACACGGCCACCAGAGTCGGAACGGCCGGCGGCGACCAATGGAAAAACTGTTGGCAAAGTACGATGGCATAGTAGAGCGCGCCGCCGGCGACTGAAGCGCCCGTAGCCAGATAGGCCAGGAGCAATCCCCAGGCGGCGGCAACGCCGAAGACAGGCGGCAGCGTGTCAGCCGTGTAGCTG
>JAKCDN010000321.1 GCA_021841795.1 Acidobacteriota bacterium
CTTGAGTTGCGTCCCCATCGGGTACTCGCGGAACAGCAGCAGGTTATACCGCTTCAGTATCTGCCAGTACTCCTGCTTGCCCGCCGCGCTCAACTCCTCGTATGCCGCGATGCTGGGACTGCCGCCGAAGCCGAGAATGGTCTGGTGCGTCTCAACGGGGTTGATCGTGATCGTCGTGCCTCTCAGCTCCGGCTTCAGCAGGGAGCCGGAGACGATCTCATGTGTGCTGCGCGAGGCCGCAAGCTGCAGTTGATGCCGCGTCAGGTCGAACAGCAGCGGCGCTTCCAGAATCTGCCGGCCGTTCACCAGCACCCGCGCCGCCAGATGCGCATCGGCGATCACCGTAAGCGTGCGCGCCGTCCCCGTGTACTGGCGCTCCTCGCTGAAGGTCGTCTTCTCGGGAAAGTTGCCCTGGCCTTCGTAGAGCCCCATCGAATTGTAGTAGCGTTCCGCGATGCGGACCTTGCTCGCCGTCAACTCCACGGTAAGTCCCGCATCCGGCCCCGTGAAGATCCAGCGCAGCGTGGCCCGGTCCGGCAGGGCGGAGTCCAGCGTGATCGTGCGCTCGAACAGCGCCGTTAGATTCTCGTGAAAATACCTGTGCGCGATCTCGTCGGGTCGGCTCCAGCCGGGCCCGGTCGGTCCGTCGGAAACAAAGCGGAAGGTGTCGGCGGCAGGCGTGGCCTCTGCCGGAGCCGCCGGAAGTTGTATCGCCTGTTGCGCCCAGGCGCTCGTGGCAATCAGCAATGACGCAAAAAGTCCCAGAGTTCGCATGGCACCGATTATCCCGGTCTCCAGCCTTGCGCTGTCAAGCGCGGCGGTCCGTCCCGCCTCTTCCGCAGCGGCCTTCGGCCTGAATCCCGGCCCGGGAATTGGTAATCTGAATAATGTGAGCGAAACGCACGATGCTAGACTGCGCATCGCGGCGATTGATTTTTTGAATCCGGCGCCGCTGATGTGGGATTTTGAGCACGCACCGCATTCGACAGAACTGGCCGCCCGTTATCGAATTGACCGCATGTTGCCTTCCGAGTGTGCCGCGCGGCTGGCCTCGGGCCAGGCCGATATCGGCCTGATTCCCATTGCCGCCCTGGCCGCGGCGCCGCAGTTGCGCATCCTTCCCGGGTGCACCATCGCCTCCAAAGGCCGGGTGCGCTCGCTCCTGCTTGTTCACCGGGCCGGCCGGCAGCCCGCCGATCTGGCATCGGTCGCCGCCGATACCGCCAGCCGCACCACCGTCACCTACGCACGCATCCTCTTTCACAAGTGGGGCAACCCGAGCATCCGCTTCCTGCCCATGGCCGCTGACCTTGAGACCATGCTGGCGCGCGCCGACGCCGCCATCGTGATCGGCGATCCGGCTCTGCTCGCCCTCGAAGAGCGTTGCAATCGCCTGGAGCGTACCGGCGAGGAACTCGTCTATCGCGATCTGGCCGCGGAGTGGAAGTTGTTCACCGGTCTCCCCTTTATCTCGGCCGTCTGGTGTGCCGCGCCCTCCGTGCCGCCGGACCCCGCCATTGCCCGGGACTTTATCGGTTCCCGCGATCGCGGCCTCGCCAACATCGATGCCCTGGTTGCCGAGTGGGCCGTGCGCCTTCCCATTCCCGAGCAGACCATCCGTACGTACCTCACCGCCAATATCCACTACGTGCTCGACCAAGAGTGCGTGGAAGGCATGCGGGGATTCTTCCAGGCGGCTGCGGAGTGCGGAATCCTGCCTCCGTACACCGTTGCTGCGGAAGCCTTGCTCCGGCCCTGACACGCCCGCGAGCGCCCTTTCCGTCCGCCGCCGGTACCTGCCTCGCGCGCCGCGCCGTCAATCGAGGCTTCAGCGCCTACTTCCCGCTCGGCCGTGGCCGGCTCTTGCGATAGACGTTGGCCACCGCAAGGGTCCACAGCGGAGCCAGGTCCACGCCCGGAATCAGCTTCCCGGCAAACGATGGCAGGAACTCCCAGTGCCAGCCCAGAAGCCACGAAAGCGCTCCCGCCATCCCCAGATCCAGAAGATCGTCGGGCGGCGAGTCGGCTCCCGCAAGAAACAACGGCAGCAGAATCACCTGCACCACGTCGGCCAGCACCGCGAGCAGCAGCGCCGTCTTCATGCGCCCACCCGGCGTAATGCGCACGCCGCTCTCCATCGGTTCGGCCTTTTGCGGCGTATCGCCCATGGCGTAAGTATCCGGCATACGCCTGGAGGAAGGGAATAGCCGCGGCGGAGCCGGAAACCCGGAAATGCGTTGACTTTTCGTGAACCTTTGCGCTTGCCAGCCCATGGCGAACCATGACACCCTTTTTATAAGTGTGCATCTTTCGCACACAAAGGAGTTCCTGAATCCCCATGCCCATTCATACGACTGAAAAGATATGGCACAATGGCAACCTGATTCCTTGGGAACAAGCCACGATTCACGTGATGAGCCACGTCATCCACTATGGCTCCAGCGTCTTTGAAGGCATCCGTTGCTACGCGCAACCGCAGGGCTCGGCCGTCTTTCGCCTGCCCGAGCACATGCAGCGCCTGCTCGACTCCGCCAAAATCTATCGCATGGAAGTCCCTTTTTCGCTGGAAGAGCTCTGCGCCGGCGTCGTCGAGCTGATTGAGGCCAACGGCGTGGCGCCCTGCTACATCCGGCCCATTATTCTGCGCGGCTACGGTGAGATCGGCGTCAGCCCCAAGGGCTCTCCCATTGAGGTTTACATGGCGAACTTCCCCTGGGGCAAGTATCTCGTCGCGCACGGCGGCGCCGATGTCTGCATCTCCAGTTGGAACCGTCTGGCGCCCAATACCATGCCCGCGCTGGCCAAGGCCGGAGCCAACTACATGAGCTCGCAGTTGATCCGCATGGAAGCCGAGGTGAACGGCTACCAGGAAGGCATCGCGCTCGACGTGAACGGCCTCGTCAGCGAGGGCTCGGGCGAGAATATCTTCGTCGTCCGCAACGGCGTCCTCTTCACCCCGCCGCTGGCCAACTCGGCCCTGTCCGGCATCACCCGCGACAGTGTCCTCACTCTCGCGCGCCATTTGGGCCTTGCCGTCACCGAGCAGCCCATCCCTCGCGAGCTGCTCTACATTGCCGATGAGGTCTTCTTCACCGGTACCGCCGCTGAGGTGCAGCCCATCCGCTCCATTGACCGCATCATCATTGGCGAGGGCAAGCCCGGCGAAATCACCCGGAAACTTGCCGATGAGTTTTATGGCATCGCCAACGGTCTCAAGCCCGACAAGTTTGGCTGGCTCACGCCCGTCAAGGTCGACGCGAGCGAGGCCGTGACCGCCTGAAATCTCAGCCGCCGGCGGGATCTTCCCAGGTACAGGCCCTCCGGCGCGCGCCGGAGGGCCTCTTTCTCTCTGCGGGCAGGACGCGGACACTGCGGCCTCCTGCGCCGGCAGGTATCATGATCCAAGCCCGGCAAATCTGATGCGGCGCTGTCAGCCGGGACCGCGGAATCACGACAAAAAATGAAGGATGCAGACATCGAGTGAAACCTGACATGCGAGTGACGGTAGCCGGGCTGGAATTGATGAATCCAGTCATCGCGGCCAGCGGAACCTTCGCTTACGGCATTGAATTTGAAGAGATTGTTTCCCTCGACCGCCTAGGCGCTGTCGTCACCAAGGGCATCTCCCTGCATCCCATGACGGGCCACGTCGCCCCGCGTCTCGTTCCCACCGCTGCCGGCATGTTGAACGCCATCGGCCTGCAGAACGTCGGCGTCGAGGAGTTT
>JAKCDN010000322.1 GCA_021841795.1 Acidobacteriota bacterium
GGGCCGGTGATGAACATCCGCGCGTGCTCGGTCTGGATTACAAAATCGGTCAGTGCCGGGCTGTATGCCGCGCCTCCTGCGCACGGTCCGCAGATCAGTGAGATCTGCGGCACGGTTCCAGAGAGCATCACATTGTTGTAGAACACGCTGGCATAGCCGGCCAGGCTGTCGATCCCCTCCTGCACGCGCGCGCCGCCCGAGTCGTTGATAAACACAAACGGCGTGCCCGTTTTCAGGCTCATCGCCATCATTTCTGCAACCTTCTTGCAGTGCGTTTCTCCGGCCGCCCCTCCCGCCACGGTAAAATCCTGGCTCGCCAGGTGAACCTGCCGGCCATCGATGGTTGCGCATCCTGTCACCACGCCATCGGCCGGCAGTTCCTTCTCTGCCATCCCAAAATACGTCGCGCGGTGCCGGCTGAAAAGCCCAATCTCCTCAAAGCTGCCCTTATCCGCCAGCCTGGCCACTCGTTCGCGCGCCGAGAGTTTGCCTGAGGCGTGCTGCCGTTCGATGCGGTCTTTTCCTCCGCTCAGCCTCAGCTCCGCGCGCTTCGCTTCCAGCTCGGCGACTCTTTCATCCATGGACTTCGTCTTTGCGGCTTCGCTCTGCGTCACATCTCTTCCCCCGCTCCAGCCTGCCGCTGTCCGCCGGGTGTGCGGCGAACACGCGGTAGCCATCCCGCATCGCCGCTATTCTATGTCCCGGTCCAAATCGCGGGATGTGACAACGTTCACTCTTCATGGGTTTCGGGCGCGCACCTGCTGCAGCCCGCTCTGCAGCCTTGCCGGGCCGCTTTGCAGGCTCGGCCATCTTCTTACGGCGCACCGCGGCGACCGTCTGCGATCGGCCGGATGCACTCAATCAGGCACAGTTTTAAATTGATAACGCAAAGGCTCAGTCCTGCCCGGCGCACGCTGTCGCTGCCTCGCCATGCATCCAGGCGATCATCCCGGGGAGGGATAGATCTGCTTCCTTCGCGGCGCGCCATCGCAGTGATGCCGGCGGCTCTGCCTGCTGAAAAACAGAGCTTTGGCATGCGTTCGCGATGCTACGATTCGGGGGCTCCGCGCTCAGTTCCTCCGCGGCAGTTGCCTCAGGAGAAGCGCGTTCGCTTCCACAGCAATGTGCCGCACCATGCCAGCGGCACGGCCGTAGCTGCGGTCAGCGTGATCATCCATGGAAAGCTAAGCGAGATGCGCTGCGCGCGCGTGCCCAGCGCCAGCCAGACAAAAATCCCCGTCGCTGTAAGGACGATCGCCGTCTCCCACCACCGGCGGGGATAGCGGTGATCGGCCAGGGGATCTTCTCCGTTCACCACTGCCGCCACCTGCTGTCGATCCAGGTTGTACCGGTCGCATTCGCGATGCATTGCCGCTCGCCAGTTCTCCATCTCCGAGGGCGGCGGTTCGGCCAGGCTGATTGAGACTGCGCCCGCAATCATCACTGCCGAGCCGCCCAGAATCAGCATGCGCGCATCGGTGGCCATGCCCGCGAATTCGCCAAACACCAGCGCGCCCCACGCCAGGCCCCAGAGCTGGTTGGTGTTGGACAGCGGAATCCCGCGTCCGATGCCGATGTACTTCGCCGCATATTGTTGGAAAAGATCCCCGATTACCCAGCAGAACCCGCCCAGAAACGGCCAGAACAGCATCGTCCTTGCCGCCGCAAGCTGCGTCATGAACGCGCTCCCCCCACCGCAGTTCAGCACCGTCAGCAGCGAGACTGTTCCCAGCTCTCCAAAAGTGAAGATCGTTACAAACGAAAGTGGATTCATTCCGCTCAGATACGCCTTGCGGTACGGAATGTACATGGTCCCGAACATTGCGCCTGCGCCCAATGCCGCGATCATGCCCGTAGTGTCCTTGCCCGGCAGGCCCGTATGCTGTTGCGTCGTTGCCGCGGCCAGCACGGTCGCTCCAAGCACGATCGCCGTCGCCCCGCCCACCACCTTCACCCAGTCCTTCGCCGCCGATCCGCGCAGTTCTTTGAAGAGCAGGCAGCCCCATGCCAGCCCGACCAGCGTATTCGTATTCCACAGCGGAAATGCAATCGCCAGGCCCACATCCCGCACCGCAAAGATCGTGAGCGTGTTGCCTACCGCCCACAGCATCCCGGCCAGCAGCGCCCACACGATCAGGTGCGGCTTCTTCCGCAGATCGCCAAACAGAAATCCCGTGCCCTTCAGCAATGTGGGAACCGTCCAGCGTGCAACGAATGCCCCCATCACCATCCCCATCGAGATGATGAAAGGTGAAAAGCCTGCGCTCGCCAGTTTCGTCGGCGCTTCTGCGCTGCCCAGCCACACCGCGGCCGACAGCCCGCAAAATACGCCTAAATGATGCAGCGAAATGGTCGACCGCGCTGAGGCGGCGCTCTCCCGGCTCATCCATTCACCTCAGCGTCATCAGCAGAGCGGTTCCCAGTATGAGCATCACCACCGGCACCCACAGATGCACGTCGGTCAGGATCGACTTCCAGCACGAACCCATTACGCTTCTACCTCCGTGAGCTTTACCGGCCGATGCTCGTCATAGGACCTGCGCGCGGCCAGCGCCATCGCCACCGGAATACGCCCGTCGATTCCACAGACGGGCGTGGGCTTGCCTTCGCGCACACATGTGGTGAACGCCGCCAGCTCCAGCGCAAAGCTTTCCGTGTATCGATCCATGAAGAAGTTCAGAGGCAAATCATTGTAAACAGATTTTCCGGTGCTGACCACGGCCTCATTGGGATAGCGGTTTTCGGTCGCAATCTTGCCCTCGCTGCCCAGAATCTCCACGCGCTGGTCGTATCCGTAAGGAGCCTTGCGGCAGTTGTCGATGGTTCCGATGACGCCGTTTCTAAAGCGCAGCAGCACCACTGCCGTGTCCAGGTCTCCGGCTTCGCCGATTGCCTCATCCACGCGCGCTCCCGCTGTGGTGTAGACCTCCTCCACCTCGTCGCCGATCAGAAAGCGCGCCATGTCGAAGTCATGAATCGTCATGTCCAGGAAGATGCCGCCGGAAGCGCGTATGTACTCAATCGGCGGTGGCGCCGGATCGCGGCTGGTAATGTGCATCAGCAGCGGCGCTCCAATTTCTCCGCTTGTCACTGCCTTGCGCACCCGCGCAAAGTTTGAGTCGAAGCGCCGGTTGAAGCCGATCTGCAGTTGCACGCCGGCTCGATTCACCGCCGCCAGCGCCGCATCGATCGCCTGCAGGCTGAATGCAATCGGCTTCTCGCAGAAAATATGCTTGCCCGCCTCCGCCGCCTGCGCAATCAGCTCTGCATGAGTGCCCGTTGGCGAGCAGATCAGCACTGCGTCGATTCCCTTGTCGCCAATAATCTCTTCGGCCGACTCTGCCACCCTGGGAATCCCGCACCGTTTCGCCAGCGCTGTCGCCGCCGCGCGGTTGACGTCGGCAACGGATGCAATCTCTGCTTCGGGTAGCCGAAACGCCAGCGTCTCCGCATGAACCCGCCCGATCCGTCCCGCTCCAATAATCCCGATTCGCAGCCTTTTGTCGTTCATCGTCTCTCCCCAAAACCGGTTGCCGCATGCCCGCCTGTCGATCTGGTGCGTCTGCGAGCGCTAGAACATCCATCCTTCGCGCCGGCTCTGCATAAACCCAGGCCCCGCGCGCACCAGCTAAGAACCTGTCGCTGAAAGCCGATAGCTCTCTTCAATGGTCCGAAGGTATTCCCGGTTTCGCGCCGCGCTCTCTTTCGGAG
>JAKCDN010000323.1 GCA_021841795.1 Acidobacteriota bacterium
CCGTCTTTCGGCGCGCGCTTTTCTATGGCAGTGTCATGGGTTCGTTCACCGTCGAGCGCTTTGGCACCGAGCGTCTTCAGCATCTGACCCGCGCCGAGATCGACGCCCGCTTCGAGGTGTTGCGCCAGATCAGCCATCTCGATGCGTAGAAGCTCCCCTCAGCATCTAAACTCAACAGCGTGCCTTTTCTGAGCGACAGTTCGAAGCCATCGCCCATCCGCTTGCCGGTGCCGCCGGTCTCGCTGCGCGAGCGGTTGATCGCCCTTGCTGCGCTCGCGATGGCCTCGCTTGCGGCGATTCTGTGGAGCGCTCGCCATCAGGCATGGCTTTACTACGGCGACGCAGAAGCCCATCTGCACATTGCGCGCCGCCTCTTTGACTCGCATCGCCCCGGTCTCGGCCAGTTTGGCTCGGTCTGGCTTCCGCTACCGCATCTCGTTCTTGCCCCTTTCGTGGCCATCGATCCCTGGTGGCGCTCCGGTTTTGCCGCCGTCATCCCATCGGCGCTGTGTTATCTGGCCGCCGCGCTTGGACTCTATCTGCTTGCGCGCATCTGGCTTGCGCCGCTTCCGTCGGCGTTTGCGCTTGCCTTCTTCGCGCTCAACCCCAACCTGCTCTATCTCCAGACCACGGCCATGAGTGAGCCGCTCTTCCTCGCCGTACTTGTCTGGTCGGTGCTGTTGCTGGTTCGCTGGCGCGCTGCGCTGGACGCCAGGCCGGACGGCTCGCGCCATCTCTGGCCCCTCATGCTCGTCCTCTTCGCCGCAGCCTGGACGCGCTATGACGGCTGGATTCTCGGCTTCGGCATCTGGTTCTGGATGGCGCTTGCGCTCCAGCGCCGCCGCGCGCTTTTTCAGTTACGCTTCGTCCTGGCCAGCTTTGCGCTGCTTGCAGCGCCGGTTCTCTGGATGCTCTACAACGCGATCTACTTCGGCGACTGGCTGGATTTCCTGCGCGGGCCTTACTCGGCCGCCGCAATCGAAGCGCGCACCTCCGGCGGTGCCATTCCGCCCCATCCCGGCTGGCACAATCCCTGGGTATCGGGCATCTTTTTCTGGCACTGCTCCACGGGCGATGCGTTTGCGCGCGGTTTCCTCGGCGCTTTCCTGCTGCTTCTGGCGCTCTTCGGTCTGGCGCTGCTGCTGCGCTTGGGGTGGATGAATCAAACTCGCCCAGGCACACATGCAGATGACACCACCCCGCATCGCGCGGCCCTTGTCGGCACACTTCTGCTGTGGTTTCCGCTGCCATTTTATGCTTATTCGGTCGCCTGGGGATCGGTGCCCATCTTCCTGCCGGACTGGTGGCCGCACTCCTGGTACAACACGCGCTACGGCATGGAACTGCTGCCCGCCTTTGCCTTCACCCTCGGCTTCGCGCTTGACTGGATTCTGCGTCAGCCCGCACTGCGTCAACCCGCGCCGCGTCAACCGGATCCCGACAGCCCCCGCGTCGACAGACGTGCCGCCAGGCGCACGACAGGCGCAGAGACAGCCGCGCACACACAGCCTGCGCTGGTTGGCGCTCTTGCCTGCTTCGTTCTTGCCAACGTCGGCCAGATGATCGCTCAGCGCCCACTGGTTTACGTCGAAGCGACCAGGAACTTCGCCGCGCGCGGCACCTACACGCAGACGCTTGCCACAGCACTTGCCCGCCTTCATACGCTCGACCCCGCAGCGCTGGTCCTTGTGGATACCTCGGATTTTCCGACCATCATCCCGCGTGCGGGCCTCACCTATCGCCAGACCCTGAACGAAAGCGACAAGCAGTACTTCTGCGCCGCACTGGCCGCGCCCGCAGCCAGCGTCGGCATCGTGCTTGCCTTTGACCAGGATGAAGTCGCGCGGGCCGTCCGGGCACACCCGGAAAATCTGCGCCTCGTCGCCCGCTTTGGCGCGCCTGGCCAGCCGGCTTCCGCGCTCTACGTCTCCATGCTTTCTCCGCTTGCCCACGCCGTGCTTTCGCCCGCCTCGCGGTGATAGCATCGGGCTGAGAACTTACGGAAGGACCATCCCTCGTTGATCCCGTTCACCAAAGCCCATGCCTGCGGCAACGATTTTCTGATGATTGCGGAGAGCGACATCTCCGGCCACGATCCCTCATCGCTTGCCATCGCTCTCTGTGATCGCAACACCGGCATCGGCGCCGATGGCGTCGAGTACTTCGACTGGCAAAACGACGACCCTGCGCGTGGCCCGCTGGCCGTCCGCATCCGCCTCTTCAACGCCGACGGATCGCTGGCCGAGATCAGCGGCAACGGTACCCGCTGCGTCGCTGCCTGGATGGCTTACGAATCAAATGCCCAGCCCGGCGATGCAATGATCCTGCACACGGACGCCGGTCCGCGTACCTGCACGCTGGACGAGATGCGCGAATCCGCGGCGCCGACTGCGCTCATCACCACCGACATGGACACGCCGGAGTGGGAGCCGCGTGTTGTCGAACTCGCCGACGGCTCGCGTCTGGATGGCGTCTTCGTCTCGATGGGCAACCCGCACTTCGTTCTGCTGGTGAGCAATCCGCCACAGCCCGACGGCTCGCTTGATTTCTCGCTCGACGGTCGCCCCTGGCAAGAGATTGGCGAAGAGATATGCTTCCATCCCGACTTCCCCGAGCAGACGAACGTCGAGTTCGTTCAGCGCCTGAGCCGTGGGCGCAACCAGCCCGATCAGGTCGCTTTGCGCATCTTTGAGCGCGGCGTCGGCCCCACGCATTCTTCGGGGACCGGAAGCTCCGCCGCGGCCACCGCGATGATTGCAGTCTTTGGTGCAACTTCGCCAATTGAAATCTTTGCTCCGGGCGGCATGCAGGTGGTTCGCTGGTCCGGCGGCAACGAACCGCTGTTGCTAACCGGACCAGCCACGCTGATCGCCCGCGGCGAGGCCTGGCCAGGCAATGCCTGACGAGGCCCAGACGGACGAGGCGGGACTGAATTACCTGCAATAAGACGATCCATTATGACCGCTCACACCAAACCCGAGCCTGATCCCGCGCCGGAGTACCCACTTGACCCGCATTGGGGAGCCAAACATCGATTGCCGCCGGCCGCTCCTGCCGGAGCAACAGCCGCGATTCTATCGCCCGCCTCCACGCCACAGGCCGAGCGCGTCGAGCGCGGCATGGCGGCTCTGGCTTCGCTCGATTTTGCCGCCACCCTCGCGCCGCACGCGCTCACGCGCGGCCCGCTTTACTTTGCCGGAACCGTACAGCAGCGCCTCGATGATCTCCACGCCGCGTTTGCCAACGAGGATGTCCATGTGCTCTTTGCCACGCGCGGCGGCTATGGCGCCAATCATCTGCTCGACGGACTCGATCTCAACCGCATCGCTGCCCATCCCAAGCCGTTCTTTGGTTACAGTGACCTGACTGCGCTTCAGATTGCCCTGCAGCACGCCATCGGTTTGCCCAGCTTTCACGGGCCGATGATCTCGCCCGACTTTGCCCGTCCGGATGGCGTTCACCTGGCCAGCCTGCGCGCCGCGCTTGCAGGAGATACTTACTCCGTCGGTCCTGCCGAGGGTCTGCGCCTGCTGCGCCCCGGCAACCATGCCCACCCGGTGCGTGGAACGCTGTATGGCGGCTGCCTCAGCATTCTCACCGCTTTGATCGGCACTCCGTGGGAGCCAGCGCCGCCGCGTGGCGCGATTCTTTTTCTGGAGGATGTTTCGGCGCGGCCCTATCAGGTGCATCGCATGCTG
>JAKCDN010000324.1 GCA_021841795.1 Acidobacteriota bacterium
GGTGGATTCCGAAACGGTCTCATCGCTCTGGAAATCCACACTCCGCTCCAGGTGCGCCCTCTGCAACTGCCCCTGCTCGGTAAAATTCAGATCCGCTGTAGGCGAGGTTCCATGGACGACGCGGCCCGGCTGCGTCGAATCCATAATCACGCCGCCTTCCAATCGCCCATGACGTGGCTGGTTGTGCTCGTCGAAGGCCATCTCCGCCCTGGGCGCGGTCATGCGCCCCCCGGTTGCAGTGGACAGCGTGAGACCTCCGGTTGCCTCCATCTGCTCCGCCGATCCATCGTCGCGGAACTCAATCCTGGCCTGGGCCGTTACCGCCTCGCCGTTGCTATATTCCAAAGTCGCCGCGCGCAGCTCGCATACTTGCTCGTTGCGATCAAATTCTGCGTGCTGTGCATGGATCCGCACCATGTCCTTACCGCGATAGGTCGTCAGCTCCACCGCCTGCATCAGAATCAGGTGGCCGCTCGCGGAGTCGAACCAGGCGCCGACGGAGCTTCCGCCCCCGTGTGACGTGGAAAAATCAACACGCTGCGCGGTGGTCACCAGGCCGGTAGTGCGGTTAAAGCTCACCCCGCTGGTTTTCACGTGAACACTGTCCGTGTCGCCGGCCACACCGGCCGCGGTGCGCGTCCTGCCCGCCGGCTTGCCGCCGCCCGCTCGCGCGGCAGGCTGCGTCAGCAGCATCTCCACCGGACCCTGGGCCAGGGCAATACCGCTCTTCTGGTCGTAATCAAATTCGCCGCCGGCAATCTTCTCGCTTTGCGCGCCATCTTCGCCGAAGATATCAATCTCCACGTTCTGCAGCTCCAGGTGGTTGCTCTTGAGCTGGATGGCCTTCGATGCATGAATTTTGAACCGGGAATGGGCGCCGAAGTTGTGCGTGTAATCGAAGTTCCGGGACTCTTGCTGAATCTCACTGGCCAGGCGCTGCGGCACGTCGCCGCTGTGAAACCGGTTCTTCCACCTTGCCGCGGCAAGAAAGACTCCCAACGCCGCCAGCAGCAGCACCGCCGCCACCAGCACCAGGGTCCGGATTCGCTCGATCGTGAAGCGCACGGTTAGCGTCCTAACTCAAAAAGCTCCCATTCGATTTGCGCTGCATCCTGAGCCGCCACGGAGAAGCGGAGCCAGTCGTAAGTCCGCCCCGAGCCAAGACCGCGCCGCAGTCCAACCGGACACCGCAGCCGCTTTTTTAAGCAGCCCAAGGCTCCACGCGCTAATTCCTCATCCCCAAACGCTCCGCCAGCCGTTGCGCAAGACTCTCGCCCAGCTCGCTCCATAACAATCGCGCCGTCGCACCGGAGGCCTTCTCCACGCCGGCCGCCAGGTCAATCAGCTGCCGCACATTCTCTTCCACGTGGCGTGCGCCCACCTGGCCCAGATCGGCCCCCTCTTGAAGAAACGGCGTATCGGAACCAAAGTCGATGCGGATGTGCCCATCCTGCTCGTAGGCGCCCTCGTCGAATAGCGGACCGTATCCGGTGATGCGCACCAGCCGTGGACCGCGCGCCCAGCGCCCAGTCACTTTGCCGGCCTGCGCAGGCTCAGGAGCGCCGTCTTCCAGCTCCCACAAGCTCCATCCCACCTGGAACTCGTAAGCATAATCCTCGTGCAGCGACTCGAGCGCCTCTTCGACGGCCAGCTCCGGCTCGGCTCCGGGGTCCCCGTCAGGCGCGCTTCCCATGCGCCCATATACCTTTTGAAATACAGGGGTTTCACTCCAGCTAACCGGCCAGACCGTAGCCGAGTACACCCTGTTCTCACCGCCGTGAGCGGCAAAGGCTCCCAGCACCGCTGTCAGCTTCTCAGCGAGCGCCGCCAGGCGCAAATTGGGGTACCACAGACTCAGATAGAGAGTATCGGACATCACTCCTGATTTTAGACGGCCCGACAGGCCCGTTCGATGCGCGTTGCGCTCAGAAAAGCGTGGCGCTTTCGCCGCGGCGTCCCGGCCCGGGCGGCCACCCGGCCAAAGCCCCTGGATTGCAGGGTTGAGAGGCGCTGCACTCATCTTGCCGCGCGTTGCCGAACCACGGCGCTCGACGCGCAGGCGTGGGCGTTTCTTGGCAGCCCGTGCGGCGGATTATGCCGCCACAATCTCGCTGAAATCGGCGATCGTCGAGAAGTCCCGCAATACTTCGTGGATCAGACCCAGGTGCGCGCCGCGTACCGTCGCGTCGGGATCGAGAACCATCACCTTATCGAAGAAGGCATCCACCGCGGGCCGCAGGGTCGCGATCCTGGCCAGCGCCTCGCCGTAAGCGCCCTGCTCGCGGAGCGCAGCTACCTCCGGTGCGAGCTTTGCCGCGGCCTCGGCAAGCTGCCGCGCCTCATCGGCCAACTTCACGCTCTTGGGCGCGCCCAGCGCAAAGCCCTTCTCTTCCGCCTGCCGAAGAATATTCTTGATGCGCTTAAACGCCGCGGAAACCGCGAGAAAATCCTCCGAGCCGCGCGCCGTCGTGAGCGCATGGGCCCGCGCAATGGCGTCGCGCACGTCGTCGGCGCCCCCGGCCAGTGCGGCGTTCACCACGTCGTAGGCGAAGCCGCGCACATCCTTCAGGTAGAAATGGAGCCTCTCGCGCAGGAACTCCTCCACCTGGATCTTGCCTTCGCCTTCCCTGCCCGAGGCGTTCAACACATCGCTCAGAGTCAGGGGAAGTTCCGATTCGGCGAGGATCTTCACGATCGCATTGGCGGCGCGGCGCAGCGCAAACGGATCCTTCGACCCCGTCGGCGCCATCCCGATGCCAAACATCGCAAAGATCGTCTGAATCCGATCGGCCAGACCGAGCAACTGCCCCTCGGCCGAGACGGGAATCTCGTCTTCCATTGAGGCCGGTGTGTACTGCTCGTAGATCGCCAGAGCAACACGCTCGCCCAGCTTCTGCGCCCGCGCATAGAGCCCGCCGATGATCCCCTGCAGTTCCGTGAACTCCTTCACCAGCTCCGTCGTCAGATCGGTCTTGGCCAGTTCAACAGCCTTGAACAGCGCATCCTGGCTGAAGGGAAAATCCAGGCGGCTCAGTTGGGCCGCAAGCGCGTTGGCTACGCCAAGATTCTGTTCCGTCTTCCAGTAATAACTGCCCAGCTCTTTCTGGAAAGTTACGCTTTTCAGGCCTTCCATGCGCCCGGCAAGCGAGGTTTTCTGATCGACATCCCAGAAGAACCGCGCATCTTTGAAGCGCGCACGCAGCACACGCGCGTTGCCGTGGCGGATAATGGCCGCGCCTTCCCCATCGGCATGCGTGTTGAGCACGGCCAGAAAGTGCGGCGCCAGCTTCCCCTGCGCGTCTTCGACCGCGAAGTATTTCTGATGGTCGCGCATTACGGTCACCAGAACCTCTTCGGGCAGCTCCAGGTACTCGGGCTTGAAATCTCCCAGTATCACCGCCGGCCATTCGGTCAGATGCGTAACTGTCTCTACCAGCGCCTCATCCTCGCGCCAGCGAGCGCCGGGAACGGTGCGCGTCGCGGCATCGAGCGCTTTGCGAATGATCTGCCTGCGCTCGGCGACATCGACAACCACGAAGGCGGAGCGCATGCTATCGGCGTAACTCCCCGCCGAAGGCAGAGACACGGATGGCTCGCCATGCAAGACGCGATGTCCGCGGCTGGCCCTGCCCGCGGCGATGCCGGCAATCTCGAGCGGCACCGGATCTGCGTCCAGCAGCGCAACGACCCAGCG
>JAKCDN010000325.1 GCA_021841795.1 Acidobacteriota bacterium
GCGATGATGCTGTGCAAGCCCCATCCCGAGCCGGTCCTGCGCATGGCGAGCAACTTCCATGGCTGAGGCTCGGGGCTGATCAGGAATCAGGAAGCGGAAGAACCACCATGAAAGAGAAAGTCAGCCTTGCCCTCGACAAACGAACCTGGCGACCTTCCCCGCTCCTTGGACAAGTCGTGCTGGTCACGAGTCTCAACGCCGACGGGCAGTCGAATGTCGCCCCCAAGAGCTGGCTCTCCATGATGGCGTTTGAACCCGCCCTGCTCGCCCTGGGTTGCAATCTCGCCCATTGGACTGCGCAGAACGTCATCGACCGCCATGAGTTTGTCGTCAATATCCCCGGCGCCGAGTTGGTGGAAATCGTTTGGAAAGCTCACACCCTGTCGCATCCCCGGCCCGTCGAGCGTATCGGTCTGACGCCTCTGCCGGCCCAGAAGGTGAAGCCGCCGCGCATTGCAGAATGCAAGGCGCATCTGGAATGCACCTTGGTCCAATCCCTCGCCTTCGGCTCGGAAGTCATCTTGTTGGGACAAATCGTGGCGGCTTCGATGGATCGAGACGCCATCGAAGCCGAGGATCCTTACGCCTACTTGAGACTATTCGCCTTTCTTGAAAAGAACACCTTTGGCGTAATTGAGCAGGCACGACGCGTGAGAGAAAGAGGCATTTGAGGGAGGCCGGAATGGAACGGACGGTCCCGTCGCCTCAGAGCGGGTTCACCACCAGCGTCCATGTTCGTTGTCGCCGTTCTTGCCTGTGCTCGACACTTTCACCCTCGAAGGACCGGTGCGCAGGTCGGGGCAGGTCCGCGAGTCGCATGGTATTGACGTTGAGAACGGCGAAGTAGCGGCCGGAGATTTCCGTCATGGCGCCGAGATAAACGCCGCAGTTTTCACAGAAAAGAAAATCCGCGGTGCGCGAAGCGAAGAGGTACCGCCTCGGCCGGTTCCCGATCTGCGCGTTGAACGCGACCCGACCTGCGGGATCGGCGGTATAGAGCGCACCGTGCGCGCGGCAGAACTCGCATTCGCAAATCCGGATCGACCATGCGTGTACGGGCAACGCGGTTTCGAACCGAAAGCCGATCGCTCCGCAGTGGCAGTGTCCCGGATAGATCATGTTTCGCCTCGTGCTACCGTCATCCGTGGACTCGCGTTGCCGCGCCACGGCTCATCATCTGCCAGTGCCGGCCGTGATCCCGCGAGATTTCCGCCGCAAACATGTAGTGGTCGGCGGAACTGAACCGGTTCCAGGTGCGCAGCGTCAGCGGCTGCCCCTTGTATTCGAAGGTGCTCCGATAGAACCAAGTGCTGCCTTTGATGACGAGGCGGTCTACGCAGCACGCCTGTGCGGTGGCATCTACTTCGCAATAGAAATACGTCCCGCTCTTCGCACCGAGGCCGTAGACCGCGAGGTCATGGTGGCCCCCCGGCTCGATGGTTTGATCACAGGTTACGAAACGATGGGAAGGGCTCCACTGGCACACGTTGACCGCCGTACTCTGACCGGGCTGGGTGAGCGGCGAGGCGAACGTCTCACTACGTCCCCGCCACGTGCCGATCAGGCGATCGAGCGCCAAGGGGGTTCGCGCGGCCGGATTCGCGGCTGCCGCCGCCTCGCTACCGATCGTGGCCGCGAGGAAGGCCCATAACACCACGCGACCCAAGCTCGCCTTCATGATGGTGTTGCCCCAAGGTTCAGGCGGACGGAAAATTCAGGATCGCTCCGCTACCCGCGACCGCTCCGAGTTTACCGCTTCAACCGCTGTAGGCCGCCTCGTGGCGACCGTTGCAGCGGCATCGGAGCAGGGCGTGCGCCGTGCGAGCGGAATGTTGCTCAAGTGAGGAGCCTGCACGGCTGGCTGGGTGCTGCTTGCCACCCAGGCCCTATAGAAACCGTCCTCTGCGCTTCACGCCACCCGCCTCTGACCGGCACCACCGTACCGAGGTCCAGGGCGAAACGTCGACCGGCTCGGCAGCCTGATCAGCAATCGGAGCGCCCGCCATGCCCGCAGTCCGATCGACCACGGCGCTGGAGAGCACATCTTCGCGGTGTACGACCCGCAGGGCTGTGCCAGCACCACACCCATCGAGCTGATCCCCTCCAGCGCCTTGAGGCGATGGCGCATCGTGGCGCTGCCAGACGCAGCGCGCCCCCGCGGGTGAGATCGACAACCCGCGCCTGGCCAGCTCGTTGGCCACCCACAGTTGCCCCCAGGCGGGCTGCTCCAATAAGAGCTACTGCACTTGAAACCGCTGCCGGGCGTCAGTTCCGGACCTGCTGCCAGGCCTGTTGGGCCGCGGGAGGGAGCTTCTGCATGTGCTTCAGGAACAAGGCGAGCGTCCACATCTGCCGGGCGTTCAAGGTGGCTTTCCAGGCCGGCATGCCCGTCCAGCGGATTCCGTTCTCGATCTTCCAGAAGGTCCATCCCTGCGGATCGTCCTCCACCCCGTTCGCGGCCAGTTGCGGCGGCGCCGGGTATTCACCTCGGGCGATCGGCGACGCGTCCCCCTTCGCCGTGCCATGGCAAATCGCGCAATGCTGTCCGTAGAGCCGAATCCCGGCGATCAGATTGGCGTCGGTCAGCGCCACGGGATTGGGGCTCTTGGGCGCATTGCGCGCAAGAGTCGCGCGCAACGAGGCCCGCGCCGCCCAGCGCTCCAGAACCAGTGGCCCAGCGTCCGCGGCTGCCGGAATGATGCCGCTCACGATCGCGGCATACCCACAGGCCGCGGCAACCACGACTGCGAATAGGACGCCAAGGACGAAGTGCTTCAACATGCCAACTCCTCATGCTGGAGCGAGCTTAGCTCGACTTTGGCCATTCTGACAGCAGGCCGCATGGATCAAGCCGTTGATGATGGCGCGAGGAATTTTCATGTGATCTATGCGCGTCTGTTAGCGGCCGGCCACACGGGACGCCAGCGGCCATTCGACGCCTTCTGGGGCGCGCGCTATGCCATCGTCGCCGATCCCGATGGCCGCGACGTCGGCCTGGCCAGCGCAATCGGCCAAACCCATCGCCACTGGCCGCCCAGGCCGTCGCCCTGAGATTCAACCCGAAGCGCACGTCCGCCAACACACCATGGAGCCAGGTGCCAGGGTCGATGTCAGGCCGTCGTCTCCGCTCGAACTTTCTGGCCGGCCCGCAGCGCCGGCGCTCGTTCGCTGGCCCTGTGCCGCCGGATGCCATAGGTTCGTGACCAGTTTCCGCACGAGATCGCACCGATGGACCGTCGAGGTTTTCTCAAGAGCGCCGCGGCGGCATCCCTGGGTCTGCTGGCCGGTACACGTGCTTCGACGTGGGCCGCGAGCGCGGTACTACCGCATGGCCTCCGCGAGGTGCGTCCGCGTCCCGGCGAACCCGGCTGGCCGGGCGCGGCCGAACGGGCGCGGCTCGACCGCGCCGTGGGCGGGCGGCTGCTGCAGCTGCAATCGCCCTTCGCGGCCTGCACCGCGGATACCATGGCGTCATCCTGCCGCGCGTTGCTGCAGCAACTGGGCAACCCGTTCTATCTCGGCGACCAGTCTGCGCTACGACTGGCGCGGCACATTCTGGGGACCGCATTACGCGCGGCTGCGCGCGGCCAAAGACCGCTACGACCCCGAGGGACTCTTCACGGTGCACCATGGGGTGGGCAGCGAGGACTGGAGCGA
>JAKCDN010000326.1 GCA_021841795.1 Acidobacteriota bacterium
CGCAACAGTCAATTCGACTGATGCAACGTATATAGTGATATGGCCCAGTGTTTGCCCGTCGATTCGAGCGCATGAGGAAACGGCGGGAATAGGCCACGCACTTCGTACTGTGCGGCAGAGTTCTGCAGCGACCGGGGTTTTCGATTGTGTAGGGAGAGAGAAATGGACCGGCGTGATTTCATTGCGAATTTAGGGATGGGCGCGGCTGCGCTTGCGCTGACGGGAAAGACGGCCCCTGGCGCGAGTGCGCCAGTGAAGGGCATCTCAGGAAGCTGGTTTGAGTTCCAGCATCACGCCACGGTCGAAGGCGTGGACTGGAATCCTGCCCTGGTGCAGTTTTCGGCAGAACAATGGGAAGCAAAGATAAAAGAGATTGCCGAAGCCGGGATGAGATACCTGGTGCTGATGGCCACGGCCGTTTACTATCGTGCTTTCTATCGAACGTCGATCTATCCGCGGTGGAAGCTGGCGTGCGAAGACCCGATGGAAGCTGTGCTCGCCGCGGCAGACAAATACGGGGTGAAGTTTTTCATCGGCGTGGGTTTTTATGGGGACTGGGAGTCGGACACGACCATTGAGGATCCGGAGGCCGAGAAGGACAGACTGCAATCGATGACGGAGGTCGCAGAGCGATACGGCCACCACCGCAGCTTTTACGGCTGGTACTGGCCGGACGAGGCGTACATTCATCCCTATTACTCCGCGGCGTTTATCCGGTACGTGAACACACTGTCGCGGCGGGCGCGGCAAGTGAAGCCGGAGGCGCGGATCATGATTGCGCCGTACGGCACGCGCGAGGCGCGCGCCGACGATCGCTACGTACGCCAACTGGATGCGATGGACGTAGATATTGTGGCGTACCAGGATGAAGTTGGCGTACGGAAATCGAAGGTGACGGAGACCGGAGCTTACTTTGAAGCCTTGCGGAAAGCGCACGACCGAGCACGCAAGGCAAAGATCTGGGCGGATGTGGAGATTTTTGAGTTTGAGGGCGAAGTATACAAGAGCGCACTTGTGCCGGCTTCGTTTGACCGGGTGCGCCGGCAGTTGGAGGCGGTGTCGCCGTGGGTGGAGGAGATCCTGGTCTATCAGTACCTGGGGATGATGAACAAGCCAGGCTCCAATTGCTTTGCGGGTTCACCGGCCTCGGCAAAGTTGTACAGCGATTATCGGGCGTGGCTTGAGAGCGAAGATCGCGGTCGAGGCTGATGCGGCGGACTCCTGGCAGATGGAGACAGAGCAAGTTGGGCAAGGCCGCTTTTGGCCTGGTAAGCCATTGAAAAGACAGCGTAACAGACGTGATGGCACGGCAAGATACTGGACAGCGGGGTTCTGCCGGTATTTTCCTGTTGCGGTGAAAGAGCGGTGAGCCTCGCGATCGGATGGGGGCTGGGTGAACCACCTGTCGATCGTTAGCATTCCTCCATTGCCTGTTTTCGAAGGAGATTGTCATGCGTCGCCATTTTCTGCCTGTTGCACTTCTCGCCTTATGCCTTGCACCTGTTCTCGCGCAGGGCCAGGCGGCCGCCGCGCCCGACTCTGCGCGCACGTACGACATTGTGATTGCCGGCGCGGGTACTGGAGGCACCTCCGCGGCGATTCAGGCTGCCCGGCTGGGAGCGCACGTTGCGTTGCTTGAAGAAACCGACTGGATTGGCGGACAGGCAGCGGCTGCCGCGGTAAGCACCATGGACGAGGGCAACCACCTTACGCCACCTTCCGGATTTTATCGGGAGTTTGTCGACCGGCTGGGCGCCTACTACACGGCGCGCGGAAAATCGGTTTCCACATGCTACTGGGGCAGCGACACGCACTGCTACGAACCCTCGGCGGTGCGTAAGATTCTGATGCAGACGATCGACGAAGTGAACGCGGGCGGCAAGGGCCACATTGACCTGATGCTGCAGGACCGCGTGGTACGGGTGCTTGCACATGGAAACACGGTGACCGGTGTGGTGACGGCCACAGGCAGGACGTTGAACAGCAAAGTCCTGATCGATGCCACCGAGTATGGCGATGTTTTGCCTCTCACACCGGCCAGTTTTCGCAGCGGTCACTCCATCGGCGCCGACAAGCTTGGCTCATGCACGCAGGACATCACCTACGCGATGGTGATCAAGAAGTATCCGAACGGCGTGCCGGACGAACTGAAGATGAAGAACAAGCCTCCCGAGTACGACAAGTGGCTGCCCAAGCTGCGCGCCTCCTGGCGGATCGATGGCAACCCGGTTGATCGTATCCTGCCGGTAGACTTTGCAGTGCATAATGCCTACCGCGGACTGCCTGACAGCAGCAACCCGGATCCTTATGTGTCGGCGGAAGCGGGGCAAATTACGCGCACCGCGCTGAACTGGTTCAATGACTTCCCGACCGGAACGGATATTTTCGATCGCAGCAAGCGCATGCAGATTCTCTGCGCGGCAAAGCTCGAGACGCTCGCAAACCTCTACTACCTGCAGCACGACCTGAACGAACCGCTCTGGTCGGTAGCCAACGATGAGGGCTACGACACCGCGTTCAACCGCAAAGAGAATTCTTGTCCCAACATTCCCGCCGAGTTCAAGGCAATTGAAGCCAACTTTCCCTCGATGCCCTACATACGCGAGAGCCAAAGACTGATTGGCCAATACACGCTGACCGCAGGCGATATTCGCCGTGAGAGGCAGGGTGCGATCTCAGTTACGGGATTTGCCGACTCTATTGCGGTGGGCGACTATGCCGACGATCTACACGCCTGCGCCCAGCCAAGCGATCTGGAGACCAACCTGGAGCACCTGTTCGACCGTCCGCCGGGTTTCCGGTCGGGCCCCTTTGAAGTGCCGCTGCGCTCGTTGATTCCGGAAAAAGTGGATGGCCTGCTGGCAGCGGAGAAGAACATTTCGCAGTCGAGGCTCGCCAACGGAGCAACACGGCTACAACCCATCACCATGCTGACCGGAGAAGCGGCGGGAACGCTGGCTGCGCTCGCCGTAGAGAAAGGTGTGCAGCCGCGCGCGGTTCCCACCGAAGCAGTGCAGATTCAGCTGCTGAAGTCGGCGTGCATCCTGGCGCGCGAGCCCATGCCCAACCTTCCGATAGGCATGCGACCGTGGCAGGCGGCGCAATTTGCCGTGGCGCACAAGTGGATCGACGTGGGCGCGGGCGGGTTCGATGCAAAAGCCACCATGACACGCGCCCAGGCTGCCGTGCTGCTGGATCGCGTGTTCCTGCGCCCCGGCAAGGCATCAACCGACGAGAACTCCGAGTCCATGTATGGAAGGAGTACGGAGGCAAAGGCCACGTACAAGGACGTGCCTATCTACGCTGTAGATTCGGCTGCCATCGAAGGCTGGCATGCGAGCGGCACAGTGCCGGCCTGCGCCAAGGCGCCAGAGATGTTTTGCCCGGCCGACGCGATGACGACGGCGGAATTTCTGGAGGCTGTGTATGCGCTTGGCGGCAAAGAAGGAGTCTCTGTAACGAAAGCGGATTTGCGCCGTGAAGTGCACATAGGGGATGCGGATCTGCTCACACGGATAGATGCGGTGATGATTCTCTATAACTTTGAAGAGGCCAGGTACGAATAAGAGCGATTGCTGCCCGTGGAGAGTTGCTCGTCGAAGACCAGCGCCGCGGCCCCCTGAACTCCAGCGAAATATCCTTGTGTGGCG
>JAKCDN010000327.1 GCA_021841795.1 Acidobacteriota bacterium
CGCGGCAACCGCGGCGGAGGCGCTTCCAGCGGCTTGGCGAGGTTGAGCGCGGCCAGGGTAAAGGCGACCGAGATCACGATGAATCCCTGCTCGGTGGGCTGTTCGCAGACGCTGAACAAAAGCCCCATGAAGGTCAAGGGCGCCAGGAACAAGGCGAGCGGCTGCTGACGGCGGGCGGCAGCGAGAGATTGCAGCAGGAGGGTGAGCGCGAGGACGAGGCGGAAGAGCATGAAGGCGCTGCCCCAGATGGGGCCGAGCTCGGTCAAGACGCGGCCCATTTCACCCTCGCCGGCGACGAAGGTTACCGTACCGTTCATCAATTTGGTGATGGCCGCCGCGCCCTTGCCCATGCCAATGCCGAAGAGTTGGCTGGTGAAATCGGTAGTTTCCAACTGGTACTCGAGGGGGATGATGGCGCGGTGGGCGATGGCGCGGGCGACGCTGCCGCCCTCGAGGCTATCGGCCTCAGCAAAGCGCGCCCTGAAGGAGAGCACAGCATTGCTGAAGACCGGGAGGAAAGAGACGAGCACGAAGACGGCGACGACGGGGGCGGCGATGCTGAAGACCCGGGTGATCTGGGAGGCGCCGAGGATGGCGGCGAGGCCCAGGCAGGCCACGACCGCGACCAGCTCAAAGACCACGGTGCGGGCGCCGATGACGGGGATGGACAGGATGGTGGCCGCGGTTGCGGCCCAAAGCAGCCATTTTTTGGAGAAACGGTCGTCGAGGAGTCCGTAGAGGATGAAGGCCGCGGCGAGGGGGACATACGAGGTGGGGCCGGCGACGAAGCTGAAGGTTCCGGAGGCGCGGACGTGGGCCGAAGTGTAGTAGATCTGCCCGCCACCCTCATAGGCTCCCTTGTTGAGGAAGGAGTGAATGGGCGCGCGGTATTGCGCCACTTCGAGGGCGGTCATGGGCAGGAGGATCCAGAGGGTGGCGCGGCCAAACCGGCGCAGATCGTCGGCGGTGAGGTTTTCTCCCATGACAAAGGCGACGGGAAACGGCAACAGGTAGGAGCGCAGCCCGTAGAATGCGGCGATGCCGGGATTGCCGAAGGCGATGATCTGGGCGGCGGCAAGAAGCAGGAAGAAGATGGTGAGCAGGCCGATGATGCCGGCCCACTTCTGGGGCCACTTTCCGGTGCGGAAGGCCTCGACGAGGATGAGCAGTGCGATGGGGTCGCGCACCAGGAGCAGCGGCGCGGAGAGCTGGGGCACGATCCACTTGCGCAGCGCGCCCTCAAAGATGAGGAGGAGGAAATAGGCCCAAAAGAGTTTTTTGAGCAGCGGCATGGGGCCGTGCGGCGGAGCGGGATGTCTGGGCTGCGGTCTCACGCGATGAGGGCTCCGAGGGTATCAGCAAAGAGGGATCGATAGCGATCCCAGGAATAGCGGGCGGCGGCGGCCTGCGCATGGAGGGACATGGAGGCGAGCAGTTCGCGATCGCGGTGAAGGCCGAGAAGGCGTTCGGCGATGGCGGAGGCGGAACAGACGGGCACGACGAATCCCTCGCGGCCGTCGTGGATGAGATCGCCGGCGCCGACGCTGGGGGTGACAATGACGGGCAGGCCGCAGGCGAGGGCCTCGGTGACGACCAGTCCGAAGCCCTCGCCGAGCGAAGGGAGGGCAAGAACGTCGGACTGCATCATGAGATTCATGACATCGTTGTGGGGCAGGGTCGGAAACCAGCGCCAGCGGCGGCAGGCCTCGTCGACGCGGGGGTGGGGCCGGAACCTTTTGCCTACCAGGGTGAGTTCAACCTGGGAGCCGAGCTGCGCGACGGCATCGAGGAGATAACCGATGCCTTTGTGCTGGACGAGCTGGCCGACAAAGAGCACGCGGAGGGGGCGGGAGCGATCGGCGGAAGAGAGCTGACGCGGGCGAACGGGCGGAGATCCGTAAGGCACGACGCGGATTTTTCGATCGGGGACGGCGGGGGCAAGAGTGCCGCGCACATGCCGGCTGGCGACGATGACATGATCGGCCAGGGCGAGCTCCCGGTCTTTCCATTCGAGATGCTGCTGCGAGTCAACGAGATTGGGAAGCAGGGACGCATATTCGGGATTGCGTTCGGCCTCCTGGCGGAGGAGGTCGCGGACCCAGTACCAATAGCAACTGGGCTGCTCGTAGAGGGTGGGGATGCCGAGGCGGCGGGCCTCACGAAAAGTTTGGAGCGCGCCGCCCTCGTAGGCGTAGACGGCGCGGGGGCGGAGCTGGGCGAGGCGGCGGGCCACCGCGCGGTCGAAGTGGCGGTAGACGCCGACGATCGAGCAGGGGCGCTCAGCGGAGGTGAAGAAGCGGGCGAACGGTCCGAGGCCGGCGGCCAGACGGAGGAGCTCGCGCGAGGGGACGCAGCGGATGCGCTGAAGAGGCAGATCGGGATAGGCGCGGCGGGTGAGCAGCGCTTGCAGGCCTGCGGGCAGGAGCCGGTTCCAGCGCGAATGGTCATTCCAGGCGATCGTGGTCCAGAACTCAGCCAGCATCTCGCGTTCAGCCAGAGCGCGGGCGGCGTTACGGACATTCTGGTTTCCGGTGGGATGCGCGATGAGGATGCGAAGGTTACTCATGGCGGCGGGCGTCGAGGATCTGATGCGAAGCCATGGACTGGAACCAGCGCGCGTAGATGGCGGCATGATCGCCGAGGCGGTGGCCGGAGTACCAGCACCGGGCGGCCGCGGAACACAGGAGGATGCGGGCGGGATCGAGAGCCATTGCGGATTGGGGCGCGAGGAGGTGCACGCCATTGCGGAGGCCATCCATCTCGAGGGCGAAATCATCGGCGATGACGGGGACGACGCCGTGCGCCGCATAGGCCGCAAAGACTCCGGACTTGGCGAGGCAGTTGGGAGAATAGGCGAGAAAACCGAAGGCGGTCCGGGCGAAGATGCGGCCGATCTCCTGAACGCCGAGGATGCCCATGGGGCGCACGGGAATATGGTGGATTGCAGCGGGAGCGCCGCAATCCGGGCCGATGTCGAGGATCTCGTCGACGGCGAGGCGGCGCAGCAACCGGCGCAGCCGCGGCAACTGCCGATAGGCCCTTTGCCGGGTAGCGGCCAGGCCGAAGACGGCCATGGAACCGAGGCGCTGCGCGACGTCGGGCGCGGGCTGGGGCTCGCCCACGAGCGAGAAGACGGGCATGCACTGGACAGGGGCGGCAGCGGCACCGACGATCTGCGACTCCAGCCAGCGGGCGAAGACGCCGGCACTCGTCACGGGCAGATCGCAGAGCCGGGCAATGCTGCGGTAAGCGCGCTTCTGCCGCCGCGCATGCCAGAAGGCCGAGGTCCACGGCTTGCCGCCGGCGAACAGCTCGTGAAAGAAGACGGCGATGGGAAAGCGGCTGTGGCTGCGGACGGCTTCAAGGGCCTGGGCAAGCAGAAAGGGCGCGCCATCGGCGGCATAGCCGTAGCCGCTGAGGTGCACCAGCAGGGCAGCGGGCCGGCCGGAGGCGAGGGCGACGCAGGACTCGATCAGGCGCGACGGAGCGCAGCAGGCGACGGGAAACGGGAGATCGCACGATGCTTCGGAGCCGAGGACCACGAAGGATGAATCAATGCCGTGCGACTGGCGCAGCTCCGCGGCGAGGGCGAGGGCGTGATCACTGACCCCGCAGCG
>JAKCDN010000328.1 GCA_021841795.1 Acidobacteriota bacterium
CGATGCTACACGTCTGGCAGCATACAAACACAAGTGCATCGATCCGGCGCAGGACTGCCGCGACGCGATCGTACGCTCTGCACTCGCCCCTCAACCCAGTTGCGGATGGAGCTTCTCGAATCCCGTCGCTTTCTGGTACGCCCGCGCCAGTGCGGCCACCTTCTCCTCTCCATAAAGCCCGCCGAGAAAGGTCAGCGAAACCGGCGTGCCCGGCCCGCCAATATCGTCGTGATTGCCGTCGTCAATCACCGGCGGCGCGGGCGCATCGGCGCCGCGCAGTCCGTTCGGCACAATCACCGCCGGGTTTCCCGTCAGATTGGTTGCAATCAACTGCGCGTCGGTCGAAGGGGTAACGATTGTGTCAACCGCCTCGAAGAGCTTTGCCATGCCTCGCACCGCCAGCGTGCGCGCACGGTTGGCCTGAATGTACTCAACCGCCGGATAAAACCTGGCGACTCTGAAATCGTTGGGCCAGTCCTCCGGGCCCTGTTCGGTGAGTAGTTGGTCGCGTCCGGTCATGGTCAGGGCGTCAAAAGCTGCTGCCGCCTCGGCCGTGAGCAGCGGAACCATCGCCTCCCACGGCAGCTTCGGCAATTCGACCGGAATCAGATTGACTCCCATCGCGCGCAGCTTCTCCAGCGCCGCCTGCTCAAATCGGCGGTCGTACTCGCGCCGCGCCCGTTCGTCCTGCATCTCGGCGTTGACGCCTTCGCGTTTCTTCCTGTCCTCTGCCGATTCGTCCGGCGTCGCCTGCTTCAGTTGCAGCGGCGGCAGCGGGTCAAACTCGCTTTTGAGATACCCGACACGCAGTGTGCGCCAATCGATTCCAGGGCTCCACTCCAGCGCCACCGCCGCCGCCGAAAGATCCTCGCCGTCCGGCCCGGCAATTGCCCTGAGCACCAGCACGCAATCGTCTACCGAGCGGCAGATCGGCCCCAGCTTGTCCATCGTCCAGCTCAGAGCCATCGCGCCTGTGCGCGGCACCAGACCGAAGCTCGGCCGCAGCCCCGAGCAGCCGCAGCGCGTCGAAGGTGATGAGATGGAGCCCAGCGTCTCCGAGCCGATTGCGAATCCTACACACCCCGCGGCGACCGCGCTCGCTGAGCCGGCCGACGATCCACTCGATCCCTGCACCGGATTCCACGGATTGCGGGTGCGCCCGCCAAACCACTTGTCGCCCATCGCCAGCGCGCCCAGCGTCAGTTTCGCCACCAGAACCGCTCCGGCCGCGTCCAGCCGCTTCACCACCGTTGCGTCCTCATCGAACGACTGGCGCTCGAATCCTCCCGCGCCCCACGTCGTCGGATAGCCCTTCACTGCCAGAAGATCCTTCGCGCCCCACGGAATCCCGTGCAGCGGCCCGCGATAGTTGCCCGCGCCAATCTCATCATCGGCCTTCTTCGCCTGCGCCATGGCGCGCTCCTCGGTGAGCGTGATGACGAAATGCAGCTTCGCGTCGTAGCGCTTCAGCCGCTCGATGTACATGCGGGTCAGCGCCAGCGAAGTGATCTGGCGCGACTGCAGCAGCGGCGCAATCTGGTGAACCGTTGCGAACGCCAGATCCTCGATGCGCGCCGGCGCCGTGGCAAGGCCCACGGCTGGATCAATCGCGATCGCCGGCTCCTGAACCTCAACGTGGCATCCAGCTTTCTTCTCGTCCCCCACCGCGGCTTTTCCCGGATGAAATACATACGCCGGCGGTACATCGCTGGCCAGATTCAACGCGCGAATCTCCGCAAACCCGTCGCGCTGGTCGTTCAGCCCGTCGAGCATCATCTGCTTCTGCGCTGCGCTAAACGGGCCTACGCCCGCGAGCTCCGCGGCCTGGTCGATCATTGCCGCGTTAATCGTCGCAAGCTTCACCGCCTTCGCGCCGGAGCTGCTCCCCTGCGCCTGCGCAGCCAGTGTGTACAGAATCCCCGGCAACAGCGGCGAGGCAATGCCCGCCCGCGTGCATGCGTTCAAAAAAGTGCGGCGATTCAAGGTCATGGAAGCTCCTTTCCGGTGATGATGCCAATACGATTGCGGAGTTACCCTCTGCGCGCCGCGGTCAAGTCGCCGGCAACCCGCGGAGCGCAAAATATTGCCCCGGGAACCTGCGGACGGCCTGCATATCTTTCTCTTCGCTGAGAACCTCGACCAGCAGAGCAGGAAACTGCCAGCGATTGTACGCGCGCCGCGCCATCAGGAACAGAAAGCCGGTGTCCAGCTCCGGGACGATGCCCGCGCCACCTGCTTCGCCGAGCCGGATCGCGCAGGACATTCGCTCGATCTATATCACACTTCGGGTGTCACTCAGGGCTGTATGCCGCTCATCGCCTGCCGGATCGACGGCAGCCTGCCTTTACCATGGCGCCGGAACCGCTGAGCGGCCGGCGCAGTCTGCCCGCTCGGGTGCAGAGCCCGGCGCCGCTGCCTCCGTCCAGGGTCGCACTTCCCGCCGGCTTTGCCCGGATCGCGTAAACGCATTTTTTTCGCTTGACATATTCCTATATAGGAATGTAATGTTCTTTCCATGGCACGAGCCGCGACCACATCCGACCCCTTCAATGCCGTTGCCGAGCCGCGCCGCCGGCAGATTCTTACCTTCCTCGCCGGCGATGAGCGTCAGGTGAGTGAGATTGTGGTGGCCATCGGTCTCGATCAGCCATCCGTCTCGAAACATCTTGGCGTTCTGCGCCGGGTCGGACTGGTCCGCGTGCGCAGGAACGGACGCCATCGGCTCTACCGCACCAACGCTGAGGCGATCCGGCCCATGCACGAGTGGACCGCGACCTTCGAGCGCTTCTGGCGCCACCAGCTCGATCGCGTCAAGGAGCGCGCCGAGCGCGCCCAGGCCGGAATTGGCGGCAGCGGGCAGCGCTAAAGTTCATTTGCAATCTCAACCTGAATTTCCCCAAGGAGAATCGATGACTACCATGACCATTCCCGACCTGGAGTCTCTCACTCTGCGCGTAGAGCAGGAGATTCGCATTCGCGCCTCAATCGATGTGGCCTTCAGCGCGCTGCTTGAGCAGCTCGGCCCCGGCTTCGAACGGCCTGACGGCACGCCCATGCCCTTCAAGCTTGAAACCTTCCCCGGTGGGCGCTGGTTCCGCGACCTTGGCGACGGCAACGGCCATTACTGGGCCACCGTCCAGGCCATCAAGCGGCCCACGCTTCTGGAATTTACCGGACCCCTGATGATGTCGCACCCGGTCGCCAACAACGTGCAGTACCGCCTGATTGAGCAGAACGGAGAGACCGTGATCAAGTTCTGCCACTCCGGATTCGGGCTGATCCAGGAAGAACACAAAAAAGGCATCCAGAATGGCTGGTCCTTCATTCATGAACAGACCCGCGCGCGAGCCGAGCGGGGCTAGCGCCGGTGCGCTCCTCAAGCGCCATCGCTTGGTCCCGCGCTACCAGGGATAAACCCCGTGGCCGCCGGCTGCAGTGGAGCCGCAGCGCTGGCGGCCGCGAATCATCAGGGAATTGGGCTGGGCCGGATCGTCCGCCAAAAATGGCAGCCCACGCCGCGCTCCGGCTCGTCTAGTTCGCGGCCTCCGCCAGCATGGCCTCGGCACGCTGCAGTGCATCGCGCCGCTTTTGCTTTTCACCTTCCACATCCGCGG
>JAKCDN010000329.1 GCA_021841795.1 Acidobacteriota bacterium
CTCCTCGCCTGTGCCGAGGTCGCGGCGCTCGATATGCCAGAGGGGAAACTGGACGTCGTCGTCGAATCCGAGGCCGGTTTTCTCTTCGTAGTAGAGGAAGCGGCCGTCGGGCGAGAGCGCAGCACCGAGCGCGTTGTCGTTGAAGTCCTTGAGAGCATGGGGAGCGCTTCTGGCGTGGGTGACGCGCTCGATCGGCTCGGGGCTCCGGGCCCCGGCGCTGTATCGCCACAGCTCGAATGCGTTCAGGTCCGGCTTGTAGTGGGAGACGTAGATCGACTTTCCGTCGCGGGCCCACTCGGGCGAGACGAACTCGCAGTTGTCCTGGGAGGCGGAGATGGCCTGCGGAGAGCTGCCATCGGCGTTTGCGACCCAGAGATTCTCGTTGCCGTTACGGTCGCTGATGAAGGCGATGCGGGTACCGTCGGGCGAAAAGACCGGCTGCGAATCGAAGGGCAGTCCGCAGACGATGCAGGCCGCGCGGCCGCCGGCGACGGGCAGGGTGTAGAGATCGCCGAGCAGCTCAAAGACGATGGTTTTACCATCCGGCGAGATGTCGAGCGAGGCCCAGGTGGCCTGATGCTCGTCCCATGCGATGAGCCGTGCGGGTTTGAGCGGCAGAGTATCGCCTTCTTCGTGGACGCTATAGCCGGCTTGCGCCGGAGGAGCATCGAGGGGCCGGGCCGATGCCGCGGCGGGCGCAACAGCGCAGAGCAGCGCCAGCAGGCGACGGATTGTGGAAGGCAGGTTCATGGAATCTCCCGCGTGAGATCTCTCCGGTCAGGGCCTGTAGCCGGAAGGAATCCTGGAGTTGACCTGATCGGGCGCATAACGGCGTTCGAGCATGCGCTGGCGGTTGTCGAGCGAGACCACACGGCCCTGCACCATGACCAGAGTCGGGTTGGTGATGGGCTCGAGAGGGTCGCCATCCCAGATGACCAGGTCGGCATCCATGCCGGGCTGCAATGTGCCGTAGCGGTCGGCGATGCCCCAGGTTTGCGCAGCATCGCTGGTGATGGCGCGCAGGGCGTGATTCCAGGGCATGCCGTTGGCCACGGCCAGCCCGGCGCCTTCGCGCGTGGCCATGCCCGCGTTAAAGGTTACGCCGACGAATGCGCCCTCGAAGGAGACCCGTACGCCGGCGCGGTCGAGGATGGCGGCATTGTCGAGGCGGGCGCCGATCTGATCCCAGCTTGTGGGGCTGTCAGTGAAGGGATTGACTACGACGGCGATGTGATGCGAGGCCAGCAGCGGAGCGACGCGCCAACCTTCCTCGGCCCCGAGCAGAATCAGGCGAATGCGATAGTCGTCAACGAGCGCGACGGCCTGGCGGAGGTCGCTTTCGCGGGAGGCTTCAAGGACAAGGGGAACTTGTCCGTCCAGCACGGGCTTGAGCGCGGCGAGGTTGACGGGAGTGACGCCGGCGTAACCGGCAAGGGCAGGGGGCGACGATGCATCGAGCTTGCCGTTGCGGGCCGCGGCGTCGAGCGCGCCGCGCAGCAGCAACCACTGGGCGGCGCGCGAGCCGCCGGAGGCAGGCACAAGCATTCCGCCGATGCGCGCCACGACGGCTGCCTTTGATTTCTCGAGTATGTCCGGCCCCTCCCGGAGCGTGAGCAGGTCGGCTTCACCGGAGAACGGCGGCGCCGCGGAGCCTGTGGGCAATACGGCGGCGCGAGTGAGGCCGTTGGCGCGCACGATGGGAATCACCGTGGTATTGGCATTGAGCGCGGGGGTGGGATCGAAGGCCTCGCCAAATGGACCGCTGCTGACGCCGGAGTCAGTGTTGTCGGCGTTCTCATCTTCAGTGAGCGCGAGGCGGCTGTTGGAGTTCATGAGGCCTGGCGTGACGATGGAACCCCGGGCGTCGATGAGCTGGAAACCGGCAGGGACGGCGAGACCGGCTCCGGAGGCGCGCACTTTGCCGGCTTCAATAAGGATAGTGGCGTCGTCTACCGGATTCTCACCGGGCGTGAGGTAGGCCCTGGCGTGGACGACGGCGATGCGACCGGCGGAGCCGGCGGTTTGCGCGGGGAGGGATGGCGGAGGCTCGGCGAGAGCAATGGCGGCAAGAGCACAGGCGGCGCAGGCGATCCACTTCATGGCTTTGCCTCCGGAAGCGGCGCGAGAGCCGGCTGTCCAAGCTCGAAGTCGGTGACCGCCTGGCGGGATGGGTTCTTGCGATCGTAGATGACGGCGCCGTCGAGAAAGACGAGATCGACGCGGGTGTAGATGCTGAAGGGATTGCCGGACCAGAGGACGACATCGGCGTGCTTGCCGACTTCGAGGGAGCCGATTTCGCGGTGGAGGCGGAGACTTTTGGCGGGATTCAGGGTGAGCCACTGGATGGCGCGCTCCGGCGGGATGTCGATGCCGACCCGGCGGCCGGCGCCGATGGCAATGGCGGCATCGGCCGTCAGCCGCTCGCCGTCCACTACGGCATCGGAGTGGAGCATGACGCATCCGCCCTCGGCATCGACGAACGCGGCGTTGGCGGGGATGCCATCGTAGGCCTCGGTCTTATAGCCCCACCAATTGGGCCAGACGGCCACACACACGTTGTTTTCCTTGAGGAGATCGACGATCTTGTAAGCTTCGAGGGCGTGGTGGAAGGCCGCGACATGGTAGTGAAACTCTCTGGCGACATCCATCACCACGGCCATCTCATCGGCGCGATAGCAGTGCATGTCAACAAGAATCTGGCCGCGGAGGACGGCGGCGAGGGTTTCCATCCTGAGATCGCGATGGGGCGGAGGCTGGCCAGGATCGTGCTTTGCCTCCCAGGCATCCCAGGCGCGGCGGTACTCTTCAGCGTCGATCCAGGTCTGCCGGTAGCCGGCGACGTTGCCCATCTCGCTTGAGGGGAACTGGCCGCGATCGCCGTAGGTCTCCTTGGGATTCTCGCCGCATGCCATTTTGAGCGAAGGCATGGCGCCTGGATACTCCATCTGCTGCACGGTGACGGCGGGAACATTCTTGACAACGACGCCGCGGCCGCCAAAGAGGTTGGACGAGCCGGGAAGAATCTGCAAGACGGTGACGCCGCCGGCGCGCTCGCGCTCCCACTGCGGATCCTGAACGCGAATGGAGTGCAGCGCCCACACCTGCGCGGTATCGGGGCTTGTTTCTTCATTGACGTCGGAGTGCCTGGCATCCTGCAGCGTAAAGGGGGTGGGAAAGTCGCCGATGTGGGAGTGCACATCAATGAGACCGGGAGTGATCCAGCGGCCGGCGGCATCGATGACCTGAGCGCCGGCCGGAGGGTCGATGTCCTGGCCGATGGCGCTCACCTTGCCGTCGCGCAGCAGCAGGCTGGCGTTTTGCAGCCTGCGGCCGGTCCCATCGAGGATGGTGGCATGCCGGATGAAGGTATCGACGCGCGGCAGGGGACGGTAGGTGCTGGGAAACGGATCGGGTAAAGGCGGCGGGCTTTGCGCCGCGGCGAGCGGGGCCAGAGCGACCGCAGAGACAAACAGCAGCGACGAAAGCGCCGGACAGATGAAGCCCGCCAACCGACAACGGCCGCCGCGCCGTCTGGTCATGATGATTTTCTCCGGGAAGCAGGTTGCTTGCACGAG
>JAKCDN010000330.1 GCA_021841795.1 Acidobacteriota bacterium
CGGCACACGGCGCACCGCCTCGATGACTTCGGCGATAGGCCACTTGCGGTTGATGGGCATGACTTCGGCGCGGATCTGGTCGTTGGGCGCGTTGAGGCTGATGGCCAGCCGGGGCCGCAGATCGAGAGGCTCCCGAGCAAATCTTTCAATGCCGGGAACGATGCCGGAGGTCGATACGGTCATGCGCCGCGGGCTCAGGCCCACCTCGCGCACCAGCAGCCGCACCGCCGCCATGAAATTGTCGTAGTTCAGAAACGGCTCGCCCATGCCCATGAAGACCAGATTGACGCGATCGCGGCCCACCCGGACGTCATGCCGCGCCAGAACCGCGACCACCTGACCGGCGATCTCGCCGGCCGTCAGATTGCGCTGCAGGCCGAGTTTTGCCGTGAGACAAAACTGGCAGTTGACCGCACAGCCGATCTGCGACGAGATGCACACGGTGGCGCGCGACCATCCCTTTTCCGTCTCCGGCGGTTCGTCGTCGCCGGCTTCGCCGCCGTCGCCTTCGGGCATCCAGACGGCCTCGGCGGTCTTGCCTCTGGCGTCAGGGCCCGGATTCGCGGTGTCGAAGTCGATCAGATAGCGCTCGGTGCCGTCCACTGAGCGGAAGCTCTGGGCAATGGCCGGACGGGCGATCTTCCAGCCCCTGGCGGCCAGTTGGGCGCGCAGCGCGGCAGGCAAAGTGCTGATTTCAGAAATATCCGCAAGCCACTGACGATACATGGCTTCAGAGATCTGAAGGCCGCGAAACGCGGGCTCGCCCGAGGCCGCCAGAAGCCTGCCCAGCGATTCTGCATCTAATCCAAAGAGAGGCGTATTACGATCTTCGCGTCCGTTGCTCGCGTCCAGTGAGACGAGTTGTTGGTTGTCTTCGCGCACGGAGATCCAGCTTTCAGTTATCTTAGCTTTTCCTGCAGGCCGGTGGCGGAGCCCGCGCAAGCGCGCCCGGGCATTCCCTGACTCCCGCGCATGGCCTACAATCGAATTTCGACCCGATGCCGATGACCACAGAGAGAAACCTTCGCCGTACCGTACTGCCGAACGGGCTTACCGTTCTAACCGAGCGCATGGACCATCTGCGCTCCGTGGCGATGGGGGTGTGGATCAAGTCCGGCTCGCGCTGCGAGGCTCCGGAGATCAACGGCATCTCGCATTTTGTGGAGCACATGCTGTTCAAGGGCACCCGCTCCCGCTCGGCCCAGCGCATTGCGCGCGAGATGGACTCGATCGGCGGCAATCTGGACGCTTTTACAAGCAAGGAAACCATCTGCTTCAACGTGAAGTCGCTCTCCGACCACGTGCCCATTGCGCTCGACATCCTGACCGACCTGGTGATGAACCCGACCTTCGCGCCTCCTGACATCGAGCGCGAGCGCGGCGTGATTCTGGAAGAGATCAAGATCGACGAGGACAATCCCGACGTGCTGGTGCACGAGCTGTTCACACAGAGCTTCTGGAAGGGCCATCCGCTGGGCAAGCCCATCCTGGGTACGACAGAGACCGTGGCGCGGCTGGGTCAGCAGCAGCTTTTCGCCTACCACGGGGATTGTTTCCATGGCGGCAACATGGTGTTTTCTGCGGCCGGGAATCTGGATCATGACCGTTTTACCGCGGCGGTGGCGGAGAAGTTCGCGGCGCTGGCCGGCGGAGACGCTCCGCAAGAGCAATCGGCGCCCGAGCCGAGCGCCCGCATTACCCTGCGCAACAAGAAGGCGCTGGAGCAGGTGCAGATCTGCCTGGGCGTGCCGTCGCCACCGATCACCGACGAGAGCCGCTACGCGGCGCTGATCCTGAACACGATTCTGGGCGGCGGCATGAGCTCGCGGCTGTTCCAGACCATCCGCGAGGAGCGCGGCCTGGCCTACTCGATCTACTCCGATCTGAGCCCCTACCGCGATACGGGCAATCTCTGCGTCTATGCGGGAACCTCGACGAACAAGGCGCTGGAGGTGGTGGACCTGGTCCTGGCGGAGTTCCGCAGCCTGAAAGAGGCGCAGGTCGCCGAGGAAGAGCTGACACGCGCCAAAGATCAGGTGAAGGGCAATATCCTGCTCGGCCTTGAGAGCTCGAACGCGCGCATGGCCAACCTGGCGCGGCAGGAGATGTACTTCCATCAGTTCTTCTCGGCTGAAGAGGTCATCGCGCGCATCGAAGAGGTGACGGCCGATCACGTGCAAGCGATGGCTCACCGGCTGTTCCAGCCCGAGAGCATTGCGGTCACGCTGCTGGGGCGGCTGGACGGCGTGAAGCTGAGCCGGGCCCACCTGGTGTGCTAAAGGTTGGGGCACGCCCGCTCTCCGCGCCGCGGGCGCCTGTCTTTTGAGCGGTCGATTTCCCTTTCGCGTCTGTACGTTGTAGCATTTTCTCGGATGGGTTGGCGTCCGTTGACCCGCTCCAGAGGGACTGGAACCGCAATGAAACGCAATACTTTGCCTGCTTTTTGCCGCCGCAACAGGCGCACCGTAGTTCCCAACGGGTTTACGTTGATGGAACTGCTGATCGTCATCGCCGTCATTCTGATCCTGATGCTGATGGCGATGAAGACCATCGGCTCCATGAAGATTCGCGCCAACGAGGTATCTGCCATCAACTCGCTGCGCGTGATTACGCAGGCCGAGATCGAGTACGATTCCACCTACCCGGCCAACGGCTACGCCTGCGACCTGAAGGCTCTGGGCGGCGTGCCGGGCGCAGGACTGCCCACGCCGACCTCGGCGCAGTTGCTGGACAACGACCTGGCCTCCGCGGGATACAAGTCCGGTTATTACTTCAAGGTCTCCAACTGCGAAAAGGTGACGGTGAATGGAACCGACCGCATCACGGGTTACCAGTTGACGGCGTTGCCTGCGGCCCCGGGCAAGACGGGCAACCGCGGCTTCTGCACCGATCAGTTCGGCGGCAATCCCAAGTACGACCCCACCGGAGGCAGCAACTGTACGCAGTCACTGCAATGAGGCGCGGGACAGGTCTGGTTCACAAGGGTTTTCAGCAGGCGGCTCTGGCCGTCGTGGTGCTTGCCGCGGGCAGTGCGGGGGCGGTTATGAGCCGCGCACAGACGGCTCCGGCGCCATCGGCGCAGGAGCTGGCGCGCCGCGTGGACCGGCACTACGATCAATTGCATTCGCTCAAGGCCGGCTTCCGTGAGGAATACGCCGGCATGGGCATGACCCGCTCCGAGACGGGCACGCTTTACCTGCGCAAACCCGGACGCATGCTGTGGCAGTACACGAATCCGGCGGGCAAGATCTTTTTGCTGGATGGAAGATATGCCTGGCTGTACTCACGCGGCGACGCGCAGGTGCAGCGGATCCCGGCAAAAGAAGTGGACGACCTGCGCTCTCCGCTGCGCTTCCTGCTCGGACATACACAGTTGGAGAAGGAATTGACCGGGCTGCGGCTTGTGAGTGCAGCGGACGGGAGATATACGCTCACCGGTCAGGCCAGGGGGCAGCAGAATCGCGTGTCGCATCTGTCGCTGACCGTAACCGGGACGGGCGCCATCACCGCCATCGAGATTGTGGAAGTGGACGGCGCTGCCACACGCTTCAGCTTTACCGAAGAGCAGCCTGAT
>JAKCDN010000331.1 GCA_021841795.1 Acidobacteriota bacterium
GCGCTCCTGCTCCCGCGAGCCGCGTAGCCGCGTGCGCACCCGCGCCAGATCGTCATCGTTGTAGCCCGGATGCGTCACCAGCTCCCAGGTGCCCTCCGGCATCTGCCGCAGCAGCGAGCGCAGCGTGGCGGCATCGAGGCTTCCCGTGCTCGCCATGGCAATGGTGCCGTCCGTCGTGGCAAAGCCCTCGTGCTGCAGGATCGCGCGGCATTGCGGCGCCAGCCGCCGCAATGCCGCAATCTCGGCCGTGCGCTTCAGCGGCGCTCCCGTCGACGCCCGCACCGCCCACTCCGGCTCGAACGGATGCCGTACCGCGCCAATCCCCGCTCTGCGCCCGGCGCGCAGCACCGCCCGCAGCACTGTCGGAAAGATATGGGTATGCTTGTGCGTGTCGATGTGCGTCAAGCGCACCCCGCGGCCTTTCAGCAGCGCCATCTGCGCTCCCGCCTCCGCCTCGATCTCCGCCGCCCGGATGCGCCCCGTGAACAGCCGCGCCAGAAACCCTCCCAGCGTCGCCCGGAACTCCCCCGTCCGCGCATCCACCAGGCTCGGGATCTCTCGCGGCGGAAGCGCCGGCCTGCCGTCCACCAGCACCACGTGGCATCCCACTCCCAGCGAGGGGTGGGCCACGGCCATCTCGATCGCCTCTTCCGTCGCGCCCGCGCGCGCCATCAGCGAAGTGCTCGTCAGCAGCCCCGCCTCGTGTAACTCCATCACTGCCCGGTTCACGCCCGATGTCAGGCCAAAATCGTCGGCGTTCACAATCAGGCGGCTCACAGCATCGAGTGTACCAACCATCGCGGATTCATCCGCCGCATCCTTCCATCGCTGATATCATGGACACAGCCCGTGCTTCGTACGGCCGCAGTGGGCGGTTAGCTCAGTTGGTTAGAGCACTTCCCTTACAAGGAAGGGGTCCGGGGTTCGAGTCCCTGACTGCCCACCACTCTCCTGCTTCCGCCATCTCCTCATCCTCCCGCCCCGCGTTTGCCTCTGCGCCGCTGTCATAGGCGATGATAGGTAAGGTGCGCCCGCCCTGCGCAAGAGGATCAGTGTGTCCCCAGGTACTGAAAAATCCGTGATCGTCGTCGGCGGCGGAGTCGCCGGCATGAGTGCTGCCTGCGCTCTTGCTCAAGCCGGCCTCAACGTGCGCCTGCTCGAGCGCCGCGCCTACCTCGGCGGACGCGCCGGCTCCTATCGTCATCCCGGCGTCGATGAGACCATCGACAACTGCCAGCACGTGCTCTTCGGCTGCTGCACCAATCTGATTGGCTTCTACCGGCGCATCGGAGTCGAGAACAGGATTCATTGGACCCGCTCCATGACCATGATCGAGCCCGGCGGGCGGCGTTCCGTGCTGGGGCCGTCGTGGCTGCCCGCGCCCATGCACGGTCTGCCCAGCCTGCTGGTCGCGCACGCCTTCACGCGCCAGGACAAGATGGCGCTGATGCGCGCCTTTCGCGCCCTCCTGCGGCCGCTTGCGCCGGAGTCGGCAGAGACCTTGGGCGAATGGCTGCGGCAGAACGGACAAACCCAGGGCGCGATCCATCGTTTCTGGCGGCTGGTGATTGCCAGCGCCCTCAATGCCGACATCGACCAGATCGCGCTGCCCTATGCGGCCAAAGTGATCCGCGAGCTCTTTCTGAACTCGGCGCATGCGGGCGCGATGGGCATGAGCACTGTGCCCCTGAGCGAGTTGTATGCCGGTGCCGAGCGATTTTTGCCCGGGAGCGGCGGCGCGGTTGTATTCAACGCCGGCGTGGACAGCGCCGAGTGGGACGACGAGACCGCGCAGTGGACCGTATCTACGCGCGCCGGAGATTTTGCCGCGGATTATCTCCTGCTCGCGCTGCCATTCGAAGCCATGGCGAAGCTCTTGCCGCGGATGCCGCCGGCCGATGGCGCTGAAGCGCTCGCCGGCAAGATCGAGCGCCACGAGCACTGGCCCATCTGCAGCGTGCATCTCTGGTTCGACCGCAAGATTACCGGCCTCGACCACGCCGTCCTGCTCGATCGCACCATCCACTGGATGTATAACAAGAGCCGCTTGCATCCCCGGCGTCAGGGGCAGGGAAGTTACGTCGAGCTCGTCATCAGCGCCTCGCGCGAGTTTGCCACGCTCAACCGTGAAGAGGCGATTGCACTGGCGTTGGCGGAACTCAAAGAATTTTTTCCCGAGGTGTATGAAGCCAGGCTGGAAAAGGCCGCGCTGGTCAAGGAGGTTCGCGCCACCTTCGGCGTTCCGCCCGGAATCGACCGCTTCCGCCCCCAGGCCGGCTCCGCGCCCTGGCCCAACTGCGCCCTCGCCGGCGACTGGATCGCCACCGGCTGGCCCTCCACCATGGAGAGCGCGGCCCGCAGCGGGCATCTGGCGGCGGAAGCGGTGTGTGCGGCCGCCGGGCAGCCGCGGAGCTTTCTCAATGCGGATTTGAAGCCGCGGGGATTGATGCGGTTCCTGTGATCGTTGCTTACGGCCCGGCGTCGGAGATGATCGCGGCGGTCGAGGCGAACCTCCGATAATCTGCAAACGACACAACGTTCTTCGCGCACTTCTGGTTGAACGCCCGGCACATCTGAGCCTCGCCATCCAGCGGAGCGAGAAAGCGCCCAAGGCCGGGGATGGCGACCCCGGCATAGTCGATGATGCTCTGATACGAACTGAACCCTGACTCCGGCGTGATCTCCGTCGCGGTGGTTTGCACACGCATCAACTGGCCGCTCTGCCGGTCGACCCAGATGGTTCCGGATAGGCTGGGGTAGACGGCATTCAGCCTGTAGGAGGAGTTGTTCCTGCTCTTGAACGAAAAACTGAAGACCGCGGCTACCGTTGCACCTACTTTTTCCTCATCTTTCCAGGTGAAGGTTGTCGCGGTCTCCGGGCGGAAGATCGTCCACAATTGCGCGCCGAAGAGCTGGCCTGTAATCAGCCCTCCCGAACCATCCAGGGTGGGTACCGGCTGTCCGTCGATTTTTAAGTTCGAATAGCGGTCGCTTCCGTGAACGAAGGTCGCATCCGCCGTCACCAGGTCATGCGGACGCCCATTGACCCAGCGCCGCGTAGTTTCGCGGCAGATGTAATCGGGCAGGGAGCGCGAGGAGAGCGCAAACCGGCAGGCGCCCGCCAGCAGCCTGTACTCCGGGCCCATGGCGGCGATCTTGGCGCAATATGGCGGCAGCGGTCGGGAGCTCTCGGTAAGGGCCGGCGCAGAGGCGTCTGCGGGTTGCTGCCGGAGCGCAGGAAACGGCAGGTCGGACATCGCCGGCGTCGCATTCACGGTGACGTGCGAAGGACGTTCGAAAGGGTGGCTCGCATCTCCGCCCGCGAAGGCGATGCGCTCTTCCTTGCCGTTGGCGTGCCTCAGATAGATCGCGTACTTGTCGACGCGAAACTGAACCCTGCCGTTCACCCGCCAGTCGAACTTGAAGCCGGGGGTGGCCAGGAAGTGAATATTGTAGTAGCGATCCCTATATTGGATGCTCAGCTCGTAGGCCAGGGTATATCCATTGTTGTTTGCGGGGCCTAAGCTGTTCGGGTTTCCAATGCTGCCCGCATTGACGCGCACGAGCGTGCCGG